>JAFQRU010000043.1 GCA_017409915.1 Clostridia bacterium | reverse complement strand
GCTCTTCTTCCCATTCCGGGACCAATTACAAAGGCATCCGACTTTTCGGCCATTTCCTTGATTTTGTATTTATCAAAAATTCCAACTTGACCGGAAACGGAAACAAATCCGACCGTCATAGCTTCTGTCAGTTTTGTCGCCAAAACACTTTGCTCAGTGTCGGCTGTACCAACTGTTACAAGACCGGCACCGCTTCTTAAAGCACCCATCGCAGAAAGGGTCGCGGCACCAATCATCCCTTTTGAGCCTGCAAGAATAAAAACTTTTCCGCATTGGCTCTTATTGGCATCGTCATCTCTTCTGGGTAAAAGGCCTTTAATATATTCGCTATGCTTTCTTGTGCACTTTTCCCCGCCGCAAACAATAGCGATTGCAAAATCTTTTGTATGAGTTATGCTTACACTCGTTGAGGACTTTTCGTTTTTAATAAGGAGATACGGAGCGCCTTTTTCATTATGACAAAGCTCAATATCCTTAAAAGCTATTTCTCCGATACCTGTCCCAACATACTTGGAATACGCCTCTTTAACGGCGTAATTTCCAGCAAGACTGTCCCATTTTATTCCCGATTTTGAAAAGTATAAAATTTCACTCGGCGTAAAAACCCGCTCTAAAAAAGCAGGATTTTTCTCCACCGCACTCCGAAGGCGCGATACCTCGGCAACATCAATTCCTATTTTCATTAAAATTTACCCGGATTAACCTTTTTAATATATTCAATCATTTCCTCATTAGGCGTAAACAAAAGCATATAATTAACACTGTTTTTACTGTAAGTAACAAATGCACCGCCATTTTTCTTATCGGCACAGGCATCAACCTTTTTATAAGAGGAATTTTTTAAATATTTTTGCCCCTCAGAGCTTTCTAAAAAGCCAAAATCCTCTATTCTTCTTAAATTTACAGAATCAATTCTTTTCCTAGTTTTCCCGCTAATAATTTTATCGACATCCATCTCGTAATTTACAATAAGATATTCGTATTCCGTGTTTATTCTTCCTAGCATTTTATAAACAAAATAAATTACCCCAACAACGAGCAATAACATAATAGTTGGAACTAATAGTAAGAAAGTCGATAAATAGGCTATTGCAAGTCCTGCCAATAAAACACCAAAAACAAGCAAATAATCAAGAGACTTTTTTGCCCGCTTCACCATATATTCAATATAATTATCCATAGTTACCTCCTAAATTCACTTAACATTTTACCATAAAAAACGACTTTTTTCAATATATTTTAATTTTTGTTTCTGAAATTCTTCTCAAAAAGCATCTCTTTACCGGTTTTTATAGAGCCTCGTCCCATTGTCTTATTTATGTCAAAAATAACATCATCAATTTTATCGTTGATTTCTGTATCTTCCGAAACAAAATCCTCAAAGGAAAGCTGTTTTTCTCCCTGTTCGCCCTCCATATTGCTTACAGTTACGCCAACCAGTCTGACAGGATGATTAAGTTCAACGAAACCTAACAGTTTTATTCCTGTATCGTAAATTGTTCTGGCGGAATCCGTATAAGAGATTGTTCTGGAACGGGTTATGCTTTTCATATTTGAATATTTGATTTTAATAGTAACCGTTTTTCCCTTTATTCCTTTATTTTTAAGGATGTTGCTGACCTGTCTGCTAATAAAATGAATAATCTCTTCTATTTCCTCCCGTGTTGTCAGGTCGCTTTGAAAGGTATATTCCCTGCCTACCGATTTTTGTTCTTCGTTAGGAGTTACCTCCCTGTTGCAATATCCTTGTGCATGAAGATAAATTTCCTTGCCTATTTTACCTAAAAAATCAAGGTCGGAAGGATTTAATTCATAGAGGTCAGATACAACCTCATATCCTCTGTTTGCAAGCTGTTTGGCCGTTTTTTCGCCTACGCCATAAAGAGCACGGATTGGCCTGTCATGAATAAGCTCAACAAAAGCCTCACGGTTTGGTATAACAAAAAATCCGTCTGGTTTTTTCTCTTCACTTGCAGTTTTAGCTGATGTCATGGAATATCCGATTCCCACCGAGCAGGTAAGTCCCGTTTCCTCAAAAACGCGCTTTTTAAGGTCTTTCCCTATCTCTTCGGCACTGCCGAAAAATTTTTCAGATGCCGTAACATCCATATATCCTTCGTCAAGAGAAACATATTCAATCATATCGGTATAGCTTTCCATAATCTTATGGATTTTCTCCGATTCTTTAACATATTTCGACATATGAGTATTAAGAAAAATCCCCTTAGGGCAAAGTCTGTATGCCTCGCTTACACTCATTGCAGAATGAACACCATATTTTCTCGCCTCATAATTGCAAGTGGAAACAACGCCTCTTGTCCCGGGAAGGGCGCCGATTATAACCGGCTTTCCCAAAAGCTCAGGATTATCCCGAATTTCAACTGATGCGTAGAACGCATCCATATCTATATGAATAATTTTTCTGTTCATTTTCTATTCCTTATCTTTTAAAGATAAATTAAATATACCGTCATAAATATCATTTGAGGTTGAGCTCAGCTCGCCTTTTATATTATCGCTGTAATGCATCATAAAGTTTTCAAAGCAGACGCCAATAAAAGGCAATCGGGAATCAAATCTTTCCCTTAACTTTCTATACTTTTTGACAGTTTCATCCTTAGTTGTTGCGATTTTAATTTCGTCAAGCATTTCGCTCATTCTGTTATCGCTGTAATTAAACAGATTTCCTTCTCCCAAAAGATAGGAATAATCAAGGTCATCAGAGAGCTTGATGCTTCCGATAAACATTTCATACTGTCCGTTTTGTATGCGGTTTATATAATCTTCATACGCCACGGGGATAACATTGATTTTAAAGCCTATTGATTCAAGGTCAAACTTAATGCTTTTAGCCATATTGGCCCTTGTGCTGTTGTCCTTGTTAACAAGCAAATTAAATTCAAGGTTTTGGAAAGTGTTTTCAATAGTCTTTGAATATATTCCGTTTCGTTTCTTCCATTCATTTTTAAGAAGAAGTCTTTCTGCACTTCCCAAGTCCGCTTCAATTTTCTTTTTACTTGCAGTATTTATAAACCAATCCTTACGCATAGGCGCAGTTGCCGTTTCTGCATTGCCTGCAAAAATATCATCAACAATTTTATCTCGGTTGACAGCCAAATTTATAGCCTCTCTGACCTCTTTTGAGGAAAGAGAAGTATTAGAATGGTTAAGACCGAGAAAATTATATACAGCCGATTCATGAGATGATGCTCTCATATCGGAAACATTTGCAAATTTCATAGCGCTTCCGTGTTTAGTGCTTGCGATTGATATATCTCCCACCGAAAACGAATACATAACCGAGTCAGCATCAGGGAGAATTTTAACATTTATTTCTTCAATCTTTATATTCTCGCCCCACCAGGCATCGTTTTTAGTCAGATAATACATATTCCCTTCTTTTTTATCAGAGAAAACATAAGGTCCTGTTCCACAAGGATAAAAAGCCGAGCGGTCTATATCTTCATCCTGACTTTTGATTATCGGAAAAGTCATAAGATTGGGAAATGCAGAATTTGGCTCAGTTAAGGTAATTTCAACAGTTCTGCCACTGCCACTTACCTCATCAATGTTTCTTACATTATAAAAGTAAGAGCTTCCTTCATTAAGCTTAATCTGCTCTATCGTATAAACAACATCTTTCGCCGAAAGTTTTTCCCCGCTGTGCCAAAGGACATTTTCTCTTAACTTGAATTTCCAGGTAAGACCATCACTGTCCACTGACCATTCTTCTGCAAGAACGCTTTTGGGTTCCATAGTATTTTCAAGGCTCACAAGTGGCTCATAAACAATTCCGAGCATCTGTCTGTTGGCCTCGTTATCTGTTAAAATCGGGCATAAAGTGTCATCTTTTAAAGAATAGATTGTAATACCTTTGCCCTGATTATCTTCAATAACTTCCCCTGATATCTCATCCGGAGTCTTAGTGTCTTTACATCCAAACAAAGCAAAAACAAGGGAAAATGCAATTAAGCAGACGAGTATTCTTTTCATTTTATGCCCTCCTTTCAAAAAACTATTTTAAAAATCTAGATAATCTCTTTGTCTGAGAAATAAAGTCTTTCAACATTAGTGGTTTTTCCGGTTTTCTCATCAACATCAAAAATGCAACCTGAGAACCAAACCTCGCCCTCAGCCTTTTCAAATCTGACATGCTTACGGGTATAATACATTTCCATTATAAGCTCTTTTTTAACACCCAGAACGCTGTCTCTTACTCCTGTCATACCCAAATCAGAAATATAACCTGTGCCCCCTGAAAGAATCTGGGCATCAGCCGTCTGAATATGAGTGTGAGTACCAAAAATCACAGAGGCTTTTCCGTCAAAGTAATGAGCAAAAGCAAGTTTTTCGCTGCTTGTTTCGCAGTGAAAATCAATAACAATTATATCCGCCTTATCCTTGATTTTTGCCAAAGCTTTTTCAGTTTCCCTGAAAGGGCAATCAAGTGGCTCCATATTAACGCGCCCCATAGCGTTTATAACCCCTATGCGGACATTTCCCAAATCCTCAACAAAATATCCTTCTCCTTCGGTTTCAGGCGGATAATTAACAGGTCTTATAACCCTTTCAAAATCGTTTAAAACAATTCCGCTTTCCTTATTTGAAAAAGTATGATTTCCCATAGTAATAACATCAACGCCACAGTCAATAAGATTACGGGCAATATCAACCGTAATCCCGTTTGTAAGCGCCGTGTTTTCTCCATTTGCGATGCAATAATCAATATTATATTTGCGTCTTATTTTTCCGAGATTGTTATAGATATATTCTCTTCCGTCTGACGAAACAATGTCGCCTACCGCTAAAATCCTCATAGCATTTCCTCCAATTTAGCTATTAAATCCACTGGGAACATATTTTTAAGAGCGCTTTCCTTGCAAGGT
>JAFQRU010000042.1 GCA_017409915.1 Clostridia bacterium | reverse complement strand
GGTTCTCCGTTTTTTATAGGTGCCTCGTCTTCCT
This sequence comes from Clostridia bacterium, assembly GCA_017409915.1. Taxonomy (GTDB): domain Bacteria; phylum Bacillota; class Clostridia; order Monoglobales; family Monoglobaceae; genus SIG454. The sequence goes on along the minus strand of JAFQRU010000042.1, from coordinate 3,044 downwards.
GCATTATGTAGCTTTTGATTTTGAGATTATTTGGAATAGACATCTCAATTTTCGTTGAACTTTTCCCATAGACAATCTCATAATTTCCGTTCATTCTCTGCACAGCTATTTCCGCATAGCTCTTATCAGTATAGTCATTAGCGGTTGAAAACATAACGCTGTATTCTTTTCGGTTTTTCCTTGGCTCTTTTACGGGATAAGCGCTTCGGACCACAAACTTAATCTCGTTCCCCATATCTTTTGCGTAAATCGAAATATCCTTCTTGGCATTTCGGGCACCGCACAGCAGGGAATAAACCGCGTCATAGATAGATTTTTCAACAAGCTTTCCGTCAAAAGTATAATTTACATTGTCATCTTCTCTCAGCATATAGGTAATACTTGCATCAAAGACCCCGCCGAGATAATTATTAAGTCCCTCGCATATAGAAATCAGGAAATCCCTGACATTATAATAACCACAGTTAATCTCAGGGTTATAAGCAAGGTCGGACAATAAATAATTATTTCTCTTAATAGCCGAAAAACAAGTGTTAACAGTTTCAATCTTTTCAAGCTGAGAAAGAGTATATTCTCCCGAGCAAGCAAGTTTTTCGTTAACCGAAAGGCCTAAGTTTGCAATATCTGTATTTTCAGAGGTAAACAACGCCACTGATTTTAAAACAGAGTCTATATTAGCTTTATCTTCCATTTCTTAAAAAATCCTTTCTAAGAAGCATTTCATCTATTCTTTCTATGTAATCCTTTGGTTCTTTAACATTGAAAATCCTCTCAATGCGGTCTGTTTCTCTGTCAACTGTTTTGGTAACTCCGCCACAACCGAGAGCAACAATGGTCTGGACCTCTTCCATAATAAAAATATTATAAAGGCTCTCCGTACCAACAGTGCTGTAACCAATATTTTCAAGATTACCAAGCATATTTTTCTGCCTGTAAAGATAATAAGGATGTTTTCCTTTTTCTCTTAAAGTATTTCGCGCAAAATCCACCATTTTCGCCACTTCTTCGCCCTTTGTAAGGTCGTATTCATCAAGAAGTTCATTAAGCCTTGAAGAGCGTTTTATGCTCATCGTATGGACCGTTGTGTTTTCAGGCGCTAACGCCTCGACCTCGTTAATTGTTTTTTGGAACATTGGGAATGTTTCCCCGGGAAGTCCGGCTATAACATCCATATTTATGGTTTTTATTCCGCATTTTCTTGCAAGCTCATAAGCCTCAACAATCTGCCTCGGAGTATGGTTTCTGCCGATAATTTTAAGAGTTTCCTCATTCATCGACTGAGGGTTGATGCTTATTCTTTCTATATCAAAACTTTTGATAACTTTAAGCTTATCCTCGTTTATGGTATCGGGTCTTCCTGCCTCAACCGTGAACTCTTTTATATGTGAAAGATCAAAACTCTCAAAAAGCTTTTTAATAAGCATTTCAAGCTGAAAGGCTTCCAGAGTTGTTGGCGTTCCCCCGCCGATATAAACGCTTTCAATAATCTGTCCGTTTTCCTTGACTATTTCTGCCGTATATTCGATTTCGCGCATAAGACAATCAAGATACTGCGGTATCAAAGTCTTGGAACGAAAAATTCCGTTTGTCACAAAGGAGCAATAAAGACACCTTGTCGGGCAAAACGGAATTCCAACATAAAGGCTTATTCCGTTTGAATTCATATTGTCGATTATAGGTTTTTCAACCTTTGCAATATCAAGGGCAAGCCTCGCTTTATCTTCGCAGACACTATATTCAGTTTTAAAAAAATCAATAACCTCATCATCGCCCATTCCACAGTTTATCTGTTTCATCGCAATTTTAACAGGTCTGATTCCGCTTAAAATTCCCCAAGGAGAGTCTGTCATCATATTAAAAACATATTTTCCTTTCTTTCTCTGCCTATTGTCGTCATATTTCCATGTCCCGGAAAAACCTGAGTTTCATCGGGAAGCACCATAAGTTTTTCCCTTACACTCTTTATTTCTTCATCCATATCTCCTGTCATATGGTCAACTCTTCCAACAGAGCCTTCGAATAAAGTATCCCCCGAAATCAAAATGTCCCCTGTCAAAAAACACAGACACCCAATGGTATGACCAGGGGTATGAATTACCTTGATTTCGTGTTCTCCAAGGGTTAAAACATCCCCATCTTTGAGCTTCTTGTCAATGACTATTTGAGGAATATCAGCCCTGAAAAAAGCAGTAAGGTTGAATTCCTTATTATTTACAAGTTCAGCTTCGTCTTCGCTCATATAGACAGGAGCCTCGCTTAATTCAATAAGTTTAGCCAATCCTAAAAGATGGTCAAAATGACCATGAGTCAGGATAACCGCTTTAATCTTAAAACCTAAATTGGTTACAAAGTCATAGATTTTATCCCCGTGGGCAGGGGCGTCAAAAACATAGGCCTCTTTGGAATCGGTATCTCCCAAAACATAGCAATTTGTAAATAATTTTCCTGTAACAAATTTCTCTAACTTTATCATAAATTACTGTCTCCGTCTTATGACAGAATGAACGCCATCAATTTTTTGAAGCCCCTTGATTGTTTGTTGAAGCTGAATACCACTGCTTACTTCAAGAGTAATATCAATGATAGCAAGGTCATTCTTAGTCGCTCTTGCGTTTATTCCTTTCAAAGGAACATTCATATTATATAAAAGTGTGCTTATATCAACAACAAGAGAGTTTCTGTCAGTTGCGCTTATTGAAAGGTTTGTCTGGAAGTTATTTGAAACCTGTTCTGCCCAATGAACGCCGATAAAGCGGTTATATTCGCTGTCTTCCGCATTAACCTTTGACATGTTTATACAGTCGGCGCGGTGAATTGCAACACCTCTGCCTCGTGTTATAAACCCAATGATATTATCCCCAGGAACAGGGTTGCAACACTTAGAAAAACGGATAAGACAGTTGTCAATGCCGTCAACAATAACACCGCTGTTATTTGCCTTTCCCGATGTTTTAACAACGAAAAGCTCCGGCGTTTCGTTAATATCCTGAGTTTTTTGGAGACGCTTTCTGGTTTCGTCCTTAATTCGCGCCATGAATTTACCG
>JAFQRU010000041.1 GCA_017409915.1 Clostridia bacterium | reverse complement strand
GAGCCTCGTCAATTATATAAACCTTGTATTTGCAGTTTGCGGGAGCATAGTCAACTTCCTCACGGATTTGTCTTATATCCCCAACGCCACGGTTGCTGGCAGCGTCCATTTCATAAACATCCATAATGGAGCCGTCCATAATTCCACGGCAGGTGGGGCACTCGTTGCAAGGATTTCCGTTTTGCGGATTCTCGCAGTTAACGGCGCGAGAGAGGATTTTGGCACAGGTTGTCTTACCCGTTCCTCTTGTTCCGCAGAAAAGATAGGCATGAGCAATACGACCTGACATAACGCTGTTTCGAAGCGTCTCGGAAATATGCTCCTGACTGACAACATCCTCAAAAATCATCGGACGCCATTTACGGTATAAAGCCTGATACATTTCGGACATACTACTCTCCTCCTTAAAGTTTATTGGGTATACTTCCAGTTTTAAAAAATAAAAGCTATGTTCTTGAGTTCGAGGCATAACTACCCGCGTAATCCGACAGTTAGCTCAGATACGGCTACCCTACGGCACATCAAAGATACTGCTTAATGCTGCTGCATTCCTGCCCTGACATGGTTCACAGGCTTTAATTGCGTAAGACCGAATCGTCAACACCACTTATCGGAAACAGACCGCACAGCCATGTCCCTCAGCTCAAGTTGTCATCCCCACTTAGCGGATTGAAGGTTACAAGGTACCGCTGCCACCCCGATTTAACATAGCTCATACAGTATAACACATAAAGCCTTAGATGTCAAACAAAAAACGGAGCTATGACAAAATGCGAGGGCATTTTACATATAACTCCGTCTGTTTCAATTATTTACAAAGGGCAAGCTCAACATTTCTTGTAAGAATGTCGCCATATGTGTAAGAAACTCTTCTTTCAGCCCCTTCGCTGTCTCCAACAGGGTCAAGTTTGATTACAAAAACATTTCTGTAAGTCCCCTCAATAACTCCGTTGCGAACTGCGCGTTTTTTTCTGCCTTTCTTGGACGCAAATCTGACTTTGCTTCCTATATTATCTTTAAGATCTGCCTTGATTCTATCAATTTCTTTTTTGTTATCCATAAGGTTCCACCTCATATGTAAAAAAATCTAAAAACACAATAGATTGTGTATCAATGAAATTATTATAACATATATTGTGGTATTTGTAAAGGGTTTTTTGTAAAAAAACATAAAATTTTGTAGAATTTTTACAAGGAGAAAGAAATTGTATTAAATGGGCAAATAAGGAAAAAATAAAGAACAAAAGGAGAGGATATTTTGAAGTTTTTTAAGCGGTTTAATCTTCTTGATTATATAATCTTTCTGGGGGTTATCCTGACGGTTCTGTTTGCAGGATATAACTTCCTCCCTCAGAGGAATAAAGATTGCAAAATGATAATCTCATATGAAGGAGAGGCGGAAATTAAAGACGGCGACATCTGTTTTGATATGGATGGCAATAAAAATTTGGGGGAAATCCGTCTTATGGGAAATGGGTTTTCCGTATCCTTTGGAGGAAGATACAGCGAGAATGGGATTCGACTTGGAGAAAGAGCTTATGCCATTAACCTTCCCATTAAAATGATAGTTGGAGACTATTATTTAGAGGGCAAAATCGAGGGGATTGACTTTGGGGATTAAAAGTCTTTTTAAAAACAGCTTTTCAGGGAGAGTATATTATAAGGTAAAAGGCTTTTCACTCATAAAACTGTTTTTTGACTTTGACTATGCAAGACATCTTTGGGAGAAAAGCTTTATAAAAGGAATTGCAAAAAGAGGGACGGGGAAATTTCCGACTCTGAAAACAAAAGGGATAAACCAAAACATCTTTGCCCTTTTATTAAGCCTTAATCTTTATATGGGGACATATCCGTCTATGCTTTTCGTTCAAGGGGCGCTGACTTTATATTTTCTATTTTCAACAAAGGAAGAAAATTTTAAGATTCTGATTTTATTTTTGGGGATTCTTACGGCTTGTTTCCTTCCCTTTTTGCCTTTTTCCGATAGCATATATATATTATATGTAGAAACAGGCATAATTTTATTTTTCATCATCAAATATGCAGACGATTTTACCTATGGAAAAATCCTTTTATATATTTCTCTGTTGTGGCTTTTCTTAAAGGGTAATCTATATTTGACCCTGGCGTTTTTCCCATATGCTGTTTCGGTTCTGGGAAGAGGAAAAATAAAAAAATATATTTATGGGACGCTTTTTATTGCCATATTCTTTTATGCTTTGTCCAGTGGGGGATACCCGGCTTTGGTGGGCGGAGCGGTTTGTGTCCTTGCTATGATAGTTTTAGGGGAGCTTTGGCTTATCCTTCCCGCCCTCCTCACAACCCCATGGGTTATCGGCTTTGGGGTAAGGCTTATAAGGGAAGGTTTGATTCCGCAGAACATAGTAAAGACAGGCTGGTTTTTCTGGAAATATGGCTTTCGGGGACCGGGAGGCTATGGCATAGAAAATCTCGGCGGTGGAGCGGGAGAAATTATTTCAATTATATACGGAACGGTTTTCTATCTTTTTTTGTGGTATGTTTTAAGAATTTCCCGTCGGGGAATAGTGAAGAGCTTCAAAGCAAAAGGGGGAAAAGCGGAGATTTTAAGAGCCGGTCTTGGGGCGATTTTAGGCCTTTCGGTGTATAGTTTTTTAATAGGCGGGCATAATTTACCATATATTGTAATAGTATATTTAGTAAGCGGAGGGCTACTTAAAAGGGCCTGTCCGTAAAAAGAAAACGGGAGAAAACGAGAGAAAAACGGAGAAAATGGGACTTTGACCAAAAATCACGCCCGAAAATGCCCTTTTAAATGGTCTCAAAGAGAATAATTGGGCCTAATCAACTTTGACCGAAATGGGGTTTTCTGGTATAATGGGAGGGCGGTTTGAGTGGTAGGCCACGAATGTTTTTTGGCTCTTTCTACCGACCCCAGGCAGTATCTTCTGCCTTAAAAATTAAAGAGAGGTGATTGGATGATATTTAGCCGAAAGGATAGGAAGGTTAATTTATCCTTATCAGCAAAAATCGCTGTTTTTTGCAGTGCCTTTGTATTAATTATGGCGTCTGCGGGACTAATAACACTTGACGCACTCAGCGCAAATGTTACAGTTAAAAACGGCGGAAGCATGGAAACGAAAGTTTTTACATTTAAGAATACAGTTAAAGATGTTTTATCTGAGCAGGGCATTTCCCTTGATAAGGGAGACAAAGTAAACTTTGCTCTTGATGAAAATCTTTATGATGATATGACCATAGAAGTTTACCGCGCTATCGAGGTATATGTTACGGCAAACGGTGAAACCAATAAGATTTCAACAACAAAAAGAGTTGCCGAAGATATCCTTGTTGATGCTGGTTATGAATTAACAGATGAAGACGATGTTTTGCCAAGACGAGGAAGAATCGCAAAGGCGGATGACAATATCGTCCTCATAAAAAACACAAGTGAAACAGTAACTTTGACTGAGGCAACGCCTTATCCTAAGACTGAAAAGCCTAACGCATCTTTAAGCAGAGGCGTAAGAAAGACTATTCAGAAGGGTAAAAAGGGCGAAAGCGAAATAACCTATAAGATTTCATATGCCGACGTCGTTGAAACAGGAAGAGAAGTTCTTTCCGAAAAGGTTATAACTCCTGCAAAGGAAGAAATCGTCGAAGTTGGAACTAAAAAAGCTAACATTGACGATTATACAATTGCTTATAACGGAACAGTTACCACTGCCAGAAGCGGTGCACTCTCATATAGCAGAGCGGTTACCTGTAATGCCACAGCTTATGACGCTGCAAGTTGCGGAAAGCTTCCGCACCAGGCAATAACGGCTTCGGGTATGCTTGCTCAAAGAGGCGTTATCGCTGTTGACCCAACCTTTATTCCTCTTGGAACAAGGGTTTATGTTGAAGGTTATGGCTATGCCATTGCGGCAGACACAGGCGGAGCCATTAAAGGTAACATTATTGACCTGTTTATGGACTCAACCGCAGAAGCCATTCAGTGGGGCAGACGAAATGTTAAAGTTTACATTTTAAACTAGTTTTGTAACCAAAATTTAATATTAGGGCTACCCTTTTGTAAGGGTAGCCCTATTGATTTTTGAAAAAAGATGATGTATAATGGTTTCAGTATCCTATATAGGTGGTAAGAGAAATGACAGAAAGAAAAGAAACCAACAAAAAGAATAAAAAACGGCTAAGCCCAATTTTAAAAATCTGGGCTTTCCTTCTTATAGTTTCAATGGGTCTTGGTATTTTTACGGGAATAAGAGTTATGACTATGGATATCGGCGAGAGAATTGCCATTTCTCTTGACGACCACGAGCCGGGCGGAGTGGTTAACATTTTGCTTATGGGAACAGACGACGGCGGAGACCGATGCGATACCATTATGCTTGTTAACTTAAACGGCGAAACGGGGAAACTTAATGTTTTGTCTATTCCTCGTGACACAGCCATTGCATCAAGAAATTCAAAAGGAAATATTATCTATAACTCAGCCGGAGTTCCTGTTTATAACAAAATAAATGCCTATATGGCAATCGGCAAGCAGGAAGTAAATAAAGGCAATATCAAAGTTCCCGAAGAACTTCTCATAAGGAAAGTCAAGGAGATAACAGGTCTTCCTATTCACTATTTTGCAACGGTTGACTTTGAGGGATTTATAAATATTATTGACGCCTTGGGCGGAGTGGATTTTGATGTCCCTGAAAATATGAATTATGATGACCCATATCAGAACCTTCATATCCATTTAAAGAAGGGAATGCAACATCTTAACGGAAAAGAGGCTCATGACCTTGTTCGTTTCAGAAACTATAATAACGGACAAGCCGACCTTGCGAGAGTTGATACTCAGCAGAAATTTATCAAAGAGCTTATAAGACAAAAGCTTACGGTTTCCAACCTTAATAAGATTGACGAAATCTATGAGGTTGTAAACGAAAATGTCCGGACAAATTATAGTTTTGAGGTTCTGATGCAAAGCTTTGGAACAATCAAGAATTTGTCTCCTGAAAAGGTTACAATGTATGTTCTTCCGAACACTCCGAAATGGATAAACGGTGCATCCTATGTTGTTTATAATACAAGGGATAATATGGAACAGCTTGACGAGATTTTAGACAACTTCCGTTCGGAAAAAGATAAAGAAAAATAATAATAACCCCTGAGGAAAACCTCAGGGGTTATTTTAATATGATTTGGTATTTCTGATTAGTTTAAAGGCCACGTCTTCTCCTTCGGTTGAAAGAGTATAAAGCCACTTTTCCAAAAGGTCGGAGGTTTCAGGATGAATAAGAGTTCTTTTGGGTTTCCCCATCATAAAATATTCGTAGGGATGCTGGTCCGTATAGTTTTCGCCCTGATAAATCTTGCTTGCGGCAACACGGTCACAAAACATTTCCTTAACATAATTTATGGGCATTTTAACCCCCGTTACCTGACGGATTTTCGGGTTATAATCGTTCCAGTATTCAAAATGATGTTTGTTGCGTCCTTTATGGTGCATCCAGGCAACAGAATAGCCCTTTTCCTCACGCTCTTTTTCGTTAGGGCTCTTAACCCCGTCATTATAGTTTTTAACCCCCCTGAAAAATTCCGTGGGAGAATATTTTGATAAATCGTGGAAAAGCCCCTGCCAGAGGATTCCCGCTTTGGCACAATGGGCAATAACCTTGTGCCTGTGTCTGTTTATTG
>JAFQRU010000040.1 GCA_017409915.1 Clostridia bacterium | reverse complement strand
TTGACACGTGTTATCAAGGATATGATTCCCAGATATCGTACCATGAAGGGATATATGGTACCTCGTAAGGCAGGATGGGATACCCACGGTCTCCCGGTTGAGCTTGAGGTTGAAAAGCTTTTAGGCCTTGATGGTAAGGAACAGATAGAAAAATATGGTCTTGACCCCTTTATCACAAAATGTAAGGAAAGTGTTTGGAAATATAAGGGAATGTGGGAAGATTTCTCGGGAACAGTTGGTTTCTGGGCAGATATGGACGACCCTTATGTTACATACCATAATGAATTTATAGAATCAGAATGGTGGGCATTAAAACAGATTTGGGAAAAAGGTCTCCTTTATAAGGGACACAAAATCGTTCCCTATTGTCCCAGATGCGGAACTCCGCTTTCCAGCCATGAGGTTGCGCAGGGCTATAAAGATGTTAAGGAAAAATCTGCAATAGCAAAATTCCGCGTTAAGGATAAGGAAAACGAATATTTCCTTGCCTGGACAACAACCCCCTGGACTCTTCCTTCCAATGTTGCGCTCTGCGTTAACCCTGATGAAACCTATGTTAAAATAAAAACAGCTAAAGAAACATATATCTTAGCTGAAGCTCTTGTTTCTTCTGTTATAGACGAAGAATATGAGCTTGTTGAAAGCTATATCGGAAAAGATTTGGAATACAAAGAATATGAACCTCTCTTTGATTTTGCAAATCCCGATAAAAAAGCATATTATATCGTTTGTGACGGTTATGTTACTCTTACCGACGGTACAGGTATTGTTCATATAGCCCCTGCATTTGGTGAAGACGATGCCAATGTCGGAAGAAAATATGACCTTCCCTTTGTTCAGCTTGTAGATTCCAAAGGCCAGATGACAAAAGAAACTCCATGGGCGGGAATGTTCTGCAAAGATGCCGATAAAGAAGTGTTTATTGATCTTGATAAAAGAAACCTTCTTTTTGCCGCTCTCCCCTTTGAACACTCATATCCCTTCTGCTGGAGATGTGATACACCTCTTATATATTATGCAAGAGACAGCTGGTTTATTAAAATGACAGCTGTTAAGGATGACCTTATCCGCAACAACAACACCATCAACTGGATTCCTGAAAGCATTGGTAAGGGGCGCTTTGGTGACTGGCTCAAAAATGTTCAGGACTGGGGCGTTAGCCGAGACAGATATTGGGGAACTCCTCTTAATATCTGGGAATGTTCCTGCGGAAAGCGTCATTCAATAGGCTCAATAGCAGAACTTAAAGAAATGAGTTCAAATTGCCCTGAAGATATAGAGCTTCACAGACCATACATTGATGCAGTAACAATCAAATGCCCTGATTGCGGCGGCGAAATGCACAGAGTATCTGAGGTTATCGACTGCTGGTTCGACTCAGGTGCAATGCCTTTTGCTCAGTGGCACTATCCTTTTGAAAACGAAGATATTTTCAAGGATAACTTCCCTGCCAACTTTATAAGTGAGGCAGTTGACCAGACAAGAGGCTGGTTCTATTCACTTCTTGCAATTTCAACTCTTATCTTCAATGAAGCACCCTATAAAAATGTTATTGTTTTAGGTCATGTTCAGGACGAAAACGGTCAGAAGATGTCCAAATCAAAGGGCAATGCAGTAGACCCATTTGATGCCTTAGAGGAACACGGTGCAGATGCAATAAGATGGTATTTCTATTCCAACTCTGCTCCATGGCTTCCAAATCGTTTCCACAAGGGCGCTGTTACCGAAGGTCAGCGTAAGTTTATGGGAACACTGTGGAACACATATGCATTCTTTGTACTCTATGCAAATATTGATGAATTTGATGCCACAAAATATGAGCTTGACTATTCAAGCCTCAGCGTTCTTGATAAATGGATGCTTTCAAAATTAAACACTCTTGTTAAAACAGTTGATGAAAACCTTGAAAACTATAAAATTACAGAAACTGCAAGGGTTATGCAGGATTTTGTGGACGAGCTTTCCAACTGGTATGTGAGAAGAAGCCGCGAAAGATTCTGGGTTAAGGGTATGCCTCAGGATAAGATAAATGCTTATATGACTCTCTACACAACCTTAGTTACTCTTGCGAAGGTTTCAGCTCCAATGATTCCATTTATGGCAGAAGATATCTATCGTAACCTTGTTTGCTCAATAGATAAAAATGCTCCTGAGAGTGTTCACCTTTGTGATTTCCCTGTGTATGACGAAGCAAAGATAGATTCTGAGCTTGAAAAACATATGGAAGAAGTTTTAAGCTGTGTTGTTCTTGGTCGTGCATGCAGAAATAGTGCAAATATCAAAAACCGTCAGCCAATAGGAAAGATGTATGTTAAGGCAGACTTTACTCTGGATAAGTTCTACACAGACATCATAGCTGAAGAATTAAATGTTAAAGAGGTTGAGTTTGCTTCCGATGTTAAAGCCTGCACAACCTATAGCTTCAAGCCTCAGCTAAAAACTGTCGGCCCCAAATATGGCAAATTCTTAGGCGGAATAAGAGAATATCTTGCAAATGTTGATGGAAATGCCGCTATGGACGAGCTTGATGCAAATGGAGTTTTAAAATTTGATGTTCAGGGAGCTTCGATAGAGCTTTCAAAGGATGACCTCTTAATTGAATCTGCTCAGGTTGAAGGCTATGCCTCAGAGAGTGATTTCGGTATCACAGTTGTTCTTGAAACAACTCTTTCCGATGAGCTTATTGAAGAAGGCTTTGTAAGAGAAATAATTTCCAAAATCCAGACAATGCGTAAGGATAGCGGATTTGAAGTTATGGACCGCATAAAGGTTTATGTTAGCGGAAATGACAAAATATCCGGCATAATGGATAAGAATGCAGAGCTTATTAAAGATGAGGTTCTCGCAGATGATGTTATTGTTTCAGACTATGAAGCTTCAAAAGAATGGACTATCAATGGTGAAAAGGTAGGCCTTGGTGTTCAGAAACAGTAAGATAAGCAAATAAAACAGTATTTATAACAAAAGGCAGAAACGATGGTTCGTTTCTGCCTTTTTGAAT
>JAFQRU010000039.1 GCA_017409915.1 Clostridia bacterium | reverse complement strand
GTAAAGTATCATTTTGCCTGATATGACATAGTTGAATTCCTGACCGTCGTGGGCGTGCATAACCGGTGTTTTTTCGTCAGGGTGAATAGTTACTAAAAATGGCTCAGCCTTTTTATTTCTGAATGTATAGGCAAGATGCTTATAATCATATTCATCTTCTCTTTTAACAGAAAAGCCTTTGCCTTTTTTAACCATACAACACATAGAAATTGTTGGCGCGCTGCCGCTTATCAGGTCAAGAATATCAACGCCAAGAATTTCGGCAGCCTTATAAATTAAGCTAAATGAAAAGTCCATTTCGCCTTTTTCATATGCCATATAAATTTCTTCACTAACTCCAAGTTTTTCTGCCATTTCAGAAGCTGGAATTTCCATATCATCGCGAAGAGTCGCAAGACGCATACCAATATCTTTAATTTGTTCGTTCATAATCTTTAACCTCCCTTTTATTATTACGCTTCGTAGTTAAACCCAAGCTGAATAGCTTTCATATTAAGGTCATAAAGCTGTGGCTTTTTAGCCGGAACAATCTTTTTCATAACCTTATCTATAAGCTCGTCAGTCATAAGGTTGGTCTTTTTAAGGAAAAGACCTAAAATAATCATATTTGCAAGGCCTGTAAGACCATTTTCTGATGCAAGACGGGTTGCAGGAATATAATATGCCTCAACATCGTCTCTTTCACTCTTTTTATCAATGAGTGAGCTGTCAACTATTGCCATTCCGCCACTCTTTACCTCTGTTATATACTTGTCAAAAGACGGAGCATTCATAGCGATTAAAACATCCGGCTTATCAACGATTGGAGAGCCGATTTTGTTATCGCTTAAAATGATACTGCAATTTGCTGTACCGCCACGCATTTCAGGGCCGTAAGACGGGAGCCAGGAAACTTCTTTTCCGTCTATAAGACCGCCATAGGCAAGGAACTTTCCGGAGAATAAAATACCCTGTCCGCCAAAGCCTGCAATAAGTATTTCTTTATTCATTTTCTTTTCCTCCTTACTCCGCTGTCTTATCCTTATATACTCCAAGTGGGTAATAAGGCATCATATTTTCTTCAAGCCACTCAATCGCCTTAGTTGGCGCAAGACCCCAGTTTGTCGGGCAAGTTGATAAAACTTCGATTAAAGAGAAGCCCTTGCCTTCAATCTGATTCTTAAACGCCTTCTTAATAGCAGCTTTTGCAGCTTTAACATTCTTAACATTGTTTACGGCAACTCTTTCAAGATAAGTTGCGCCGTCAACCTGAGATAACATTTCGCAAACCTTAACAGGATAGCCAACTTTTTCTACATCTCTTCCGTATGGAGAGGTCTGTGTAACCTGTCCTGGAAGTGTTGTCGGGGCCATCTGTCCGCCTGTCATACCATAGATTGCGTTGTTTACAAAGATAACTGTAATATTTTCGCCTCTTGCTGCGCTATGAACAGTTTCAGCTGTTCCGATAGCTGCAAGGTCGCCGTCCCCCTGATATGTAAATACAATGTTATTAGGGTCGGAGCGTTTAACACCTGTTGCAACTGCCGGAGCACGGCCGTGAGCCGCCTGAACCATATCGCAGTTAAAATAATTATAAGCAAAAACGGAGCATCCAACAGGAGCAACACCGATTGCTCTGTCTGTTACGCCAAGCTCATCTAAAGCTTCAGCAACTAATCTATGAATAATACCATGAGTACAACCTGGGCAATAATGAAGAACTGCATCTGTTAAGCCCTTTGGTTTTTCAAATACTACTGCCATTATTTTCTGCCTCCTTCTATAGCTTCATCAATTTTTGAAAGAACATTCTCAACTGTCGGAATCATACCGCCTGTACGGTTGCAGAGAAGAACTTCCTTTTTGCATTCAATTGCAAGACGGATATCGTCTATCATCTGGCCCATATTAAGCTCAACAGAGATAAACTTGTTAACCTTTTCACTTGCTTTTTTGAGCGCTTCTTTCGGGAAAGGCCAGAGAGTAATCGGTCTTATCATACCAACCTTAATTCCCTTTTCTCTTGCTCTATCGATTGCGTTCTGGGAAACTCTTGCGGCAACACCGAAAGCAACAATACAAACTTCGGCGTCCTCCATCTTATATTCTTCCCAAAGAGCTTCTTCTTTTTCGATTTTAGCATAACGCTCATATCTTTCAAAGTTAACCTTTTCAAGTTCGTCAGGCTTTAAGTAAAGAGAGTTAACGATATTTGGCTTTCTCTCGCCCTTTGTTCCTGTTACTGCCCAAGGCTTTTCATAAGTCTTAACTTCGCTTATGTCAAGGGAAACAGGCTCCATCATCTGACCCATTGTTCCGTCGGATAAAAGCATAACAGGCATCTGATACTTATCGGCAAGGTCAAAGCCTTTAACTGTCATATCAACCATTTCCTGAACTGATGCAGGAGCTAAAACGATAAGTCTGAAATCCCCGTGACCTGGGCCTTTTGTTGCCTGAGTATAATCAGACTGGCTTGGCTGGATACCGCCAAGACCTGGGCCGCCACGCTGAACATTAACGATTAAAGCAGGGAGGTCACATCCTGCTATATAGGAAATACCCTCACTCTTTAAAGATATACCGGGGCTTGAAGAGGATGTCATAACCCTCTTACCTGTTGAAGCAACACCCATAACCATATTGATGGCTGCAACTTCACTTTCTGCCTGCAAAAATACTCCGCCCTCAATTTTAGGGAGTCTTTTTGACATATATGCCGCAACTTCTGTCTGCGGTGTTATCGGATAACCGAAGTAATGACGACAGCCTGCCATAATAGCGGCTTCTGCCAAAGCTTCGTTACCTTTCATTAAAACTTTCTCACTCATTTTAATTCTTCCTTTCTATGAAAATCTGTTACCTAACTTTCGCTTTTCAAAAATAACGGGAAATCTTTTCTGATTGGACAAAACAAATCCGAAGCTGTATCGTTTATACTGCGAGAGGTTTGTTTTGTTCAAAATGCAGTGTTCAGGGAAGATTTCACTTATTTTTCTACTGTTATGACGCAGTCTGGGCACATAGTTGCACAAAACGCACAACCAATACAGGCCTCAGGGTTTGTAACACCAGCAGGGCTGTAACCCTTAGCGTTTAATGTATCTTTAAGGGCCACAATATGCTTTGGACAAGCAGTTACGCAAAGTCCGCAACCCTTACACAAATTTTCATTAAATGTAACCTTTGCCATTTATTTTTCCTCCTTTAACCACGATTGCCTTACATAAAGGTCAAGTGGAACAATGTTTTCTATTTTGCCGTTAAGCTCGTCAAAAAGGGAGCTTTTAACAGTCGTCATTTTAATTGGAAGACCAGATAGCGCCGAAACCTCTTCGGCATAAGAAACTGAGTTTAAAACTGTTTGGGCTGTTGTTTCTTCTCCTATGTTAGAGTTATTGACAATCCCCGTAAAGGAGAGTTTTGCCGCACTCTCAATTTCTTTCATAATCTCAATGGTTCTCTCGGCATCCCCTGTTAAAAACCTATGCTTATTTATAACAAAGAGCATTTCATAGTTCCCCTCTTCTTCCATAAAGGGAACATATCTGCCGAGAGCAAGGGCACCTCTGTCGTCCCCGCCAACATCGATTACCGCCACTCTGCTTTGATCTTCAAAAACCGAATAAATCTCGGCAGGAAGAGCAGGGGTGTCAACATTGGTGTTTGCATATTCGGAGGAGATAAGCTTAATGCCGTTCTCTTCTAATGCTTTGGCGGAGTCCTTTGTCCTAAAATACGGATTAACGATGTCAAGGTCAGCAATTGAAACTTTATCGCTGTTCTTGGAAAGCATCAACGCATAGTTTATTGCGATATTGGTCTTTCCGCTTCCGTAATGCCCTGCAAAAACCGTTATTCTTTTAGGGTTTAAACCAAAAGTGTCCATTTGTTTTCGTCCTCAATCTTGCCCCACTGGATACCTGTTATTGTATCATAGAGCTTCTGGCTTACTTCGCCGATTTCGTTATTGTTTATAAGCATAACATCATCTTTATAGCGAAGCTTACCAACAGGAGAAATAACTGCCGCTGTGCCTGTTCCGAAGCATTCTTCAAGCTTACCGCTCTTCTGAGCCTCAATAAGCTCTTCAACGCTTATTCTTCTTTCCTCAACTTCCATACCCCACTGACGACAAAGAGCTAAAACAGAATCTCTTGTGATGCCAGGGAGGATACTTCCGCTGAGCATAGGAGTTACGATTTTTCCGTCAATCTTAAAGAAGATGTTCATTGCGCCAACTTCTTCGATATACTTTCTCTCAACGCCGTCAAGCCAGAGAACCTGAGAATATCCATCGTCGTGAGCCTTAACCTGAGCCGCAAGAGATGCCGCATAGTTTCCGCCAGTTTTTGCAAAACCGATACCGCCCTTAACCGCTCTTACATAATCATCTTCAATCCATATTCCAACAGGAGCAAGACCGCTTTCGTAGTAAGCGCCGCTTGGAGAAAGAATTATAATAAAGAGATAGGTCTTAGATGGGGCAACCCCTAAGAATTCGTCAGTTGCGATAATGAATGGTCTGATATAAAGAGATGTTCCGTCTTCTGTTGGAATCCAGTCTTTATCAACCTCAACAACTGCACGAACTGCCTCAACAAAGTCTTCCTCAGGAAGCTGCGGGATGCAGAGTCTCTTATTTGTTGCATTTGTTCTCTTTGCGTTCATATCAGGACGGAAAAGTCTTGCCTTACCGTCTGCGCCCATATAAGCTTTAAGGCCTTCAAACATTTCCTGACCGTAATGGAAAACCATTGCGGATGGGTCAAGAGTAATCTTGTCATAAGGAACGATTCTTGCATCGTGCCAACCTTTTCCCTCAGTGTAGTTCATAACGAACATATGGTCAGTAAATACTTTACCAAATCCAAGTTTTCCTGTTGGCTTCGCTTTCGGAGCCGTTGTTTTTGTAATTTTAATATCCATATCTATCATCCTTTCTAGTCGGCAACAATGCCTTCAACTTTTTTGATATTAAGTTTCTTTGCCGCGTCTTCACGCATCTTATATTTAAGAATTTTACCCGCCGCATTCATTGGGAATTCTTTTACGAAGTCAATATATCTCGGACACTTATGCTTTGCCATATGAGCTTTTATATAATCCTTCATTTCGTCTGCTGTCATTTCTTCACCGTCTTTTAAGATTATAACAGCCATAATTTCTTCGCCATACTGCTCATCAGGAATACCGATAACCTGAACATCCTTGACTTTATCGTGGGTATAAATAAATTCCTCAATTTCTTTCGGATAAATATTTTCTCCCCCACGGATAATCATATCTTTAAGTCTGCCTGTTATCTTGTAATTCCCCTCAGGAGTGCGAAGTGCCAAGTCGCCCGTATGGAGCCAGCCGTCCTTATCAATTGCCGCCGCAGTGGCCTCAGGCATTTTATAATAGCCTTTCATAATGTTATAGCCTTTGGCAACAAACTCGCCCGTAACATTATCAGGGAGGTCCTCTCCTGTTTCAGGGTCAATAATCTTACACTGAATTTCAGGAAGGGCTCTGCCAACAGTTGTTACTCTGACCTCAATGCTGTCGTCCGTGCTGCTCATTGTGCAGCCCGGGGACGCTTCTGTCTGGCCATAAACGATTGTGATTTCCTTCATATTCATTTTCTCCACAACCTGATTCATAATAGCCTCAGGGCAAGGAGAACCGGCCATAATACCCGTTCTCATATAAGAGAAATCTGTCTTTTCAAAGTCTGGGTGTTCAAGCATCGCAATAAACATTGTAGGAACACCATGGAAGCAAGTTATTCTCTCCTGATTTACGCAAGAGAGGGCAGGCTTTGGAGAATAATAAGGAAGCGGGAGGAGTGTTCCCCCGTGTGTCATTGTTGCGGTCATGGCAAGAACCATACCGAAACAATGGAACATCGGCACCTGAATCATCATTCTGTCTGCCGTGGATAAATCCATTCTGTCTCCGATACATTTTCCGTTATTGACTATGTTATAGTGAGTAAGCATAACCCCTTTAGGAAAGCCTGTTGTTCCTGAGGTATATTGCATATTGCAGACATCGTTTACATTAACCTTTGATGCAACTCTTAAAACTTCATCAAGAGGAACGCTGTCCGCTTTATCAATTGCCTCTTCCCAGGTTGTGCAGCCCTTTTGCTTAAACCCAACTGTTATAACATTTCTAAGGAACGGAAGTCTCTTTGCGTGGAGAGGCTCTCCCGCTTTGGTGTTTTCAAGTTCAGGGCAAAGCTCAGCGATAATCCCTGAATAATCTGAATCGCGGTATCCCTCAATCATAATAAGCGTGTGGGTGTCGGATTGTTTTAAAAGGTATTCCGCCTCATGAATTTTATAGGCGGTGTTCATTGTAACTAAAACCGCTCCGATTTTTGTTGTTGCCCAGAAAGCTATGTACCACTGAGGAACATTTGTTGCCCAAACTGCAACATGGTGCCCAGGGCGGACACCCATAGCCATTAAGCTTCTTGCGAAGGTGTCAACATCGTCACGGAACTGGGAATATGTTCTTGTATAATCAAGAGTTGTATATTTAAATGCGTATTGGTCAGGGAATTCCTCAACCATTTTATCAAGAACCTGAGAAAAGGTTTTCTCAATAAGTGCATCTTTCTTCCATGGAAACTTGCCCGTTTTTGTTTTATTGTCATAAAGGGAGGTCTTACCTCTTGATAAACCTTTATATCTTGACATAAAGCTTACGAAGTGCGGGAAGATTATATCAGCCTCGCTTATCTCTTCGTCCCATTTTGGATTCCATTCAATTGAGAAGAACCCGTCATAGTTTACGCTCCTGAGTGCCTCCATAAACTGATTGATAGGGAGGTTGCCCTCACCCACAAGGCTTTTCGTTTCAAGGCTTTCAGAGTCCTTTATGTGAATATGCTTTACATAAGCTCCAAGATTGGTAATAGTCTTTTCAGGAGTTTCCCCGTGCATTCTGTATGGATAGTGAACATCCCAGAGTGCAGCAAGTGTATCGCTTGCAAAGTTTGTCAAAAGGTCACGGAGCTTACTTGTATCTGCATAAACTCCTGCGGTTTCAATAAGTAAAACCACGCCCTTTTCTTCTGCAAGAGAAAGGTTCTCTCTTAAAAACTCCTCCACCCCTTCTTCCGAAAGAGCTTTAAGTCTTATATACGGAGCTTTAAGAATTTCGGCAGCTTCAAGGCATCTTATAAGCTCAGCCTTTGCCTCAGCCTTTTCTTTGGAAATATCCTTTACCATATCGATACAGGAAATTTTGACTCCGCTTTCTATCATTCGCCAAGGAGCGTCCTTTAAATCCGCTTCTTTAAGCTTTGAAACATCGTGGATTTCAATTCCGTCAAACTTATATTCCCCTGCCAAATCGAAAAACTCTGAAAGGGTTATATCGTTCCACTTGTTTGTGGAAAAGGATAATTTCATCTCTCATCCTCCTCTTCAAAGCAAATCTTGTTGAGGGCATTTATATAAGCATTGATGCTTGCCCCGATAATGTCAGTTGAAATGCCCTTGCCTGAAAACGGCTTTCCGTTATGGCGGAGCTTAACAATACTTGAACCCATAGCCCCTCTGCCTTCGGTTACTGACTGAATCTGGAAATCGTCAAGCTCGAAGTGGTGACCTGTTATCTGCTCGATTGCAAGGAACGCCGCGTCAATAGGGCCGTCTCCGATGCAGAAGCCTTGAAGAACTTCTCCGCTTTTTTCAAGCTCAATGTGAGCTGTTGGTGTGATTATATTTCCGTTGTTTATAACATAGCTTTTAAGCTTATATGTAGGGATAACCTGCATTGCAACGGAAGCTACAATTGCATCAAGTTCTTTTGAGCCTACCTTTTTGCTCTTTGAAACTCTTGCCACTTCGTCATAAACTTTTGCGTTATCCTCTTCTGATAAATCATAGCCAAGCTTTGAAACCGCAAGTTTAACTGATGCTATATCGTCGCTAGAAGAAAGCTCAATGTTTTCAGCTGTGGCATTTGTTCCGCCATCAAACGGTGTATATGAATTTCCGCCTCTTGCCATAAGCTTAATCTTCTTAACGCTGTTGTCTAAAACCGCCATATTTATTCCTGTCTTAACCTCGAGAGCGTCCCCTTTTTCACGGAACACTTTGGCGACTGCACTAAGACGGGGATATTCGTGAGAAACAACAGATGTTTTAATCTGGGTAACTCCGCTTCCGATACAAGAGAGGGCACAAGCCGCCGCCATATTAAGAGAGTCGCTGCATTCAACAGAAACCTTGACCTCGTTCATTTTTGGAACGGCAGCAAATAAATCCTTTAAAAAGCTTTCAAACTCAGATGGGAGCATTCCGCCTGCGCTGTCGCAGACTGTTACGGTCTTTGCTCCGCATTCGATTACCTTTTCCATAATTTCATAAAGGAATTCTTTCTCCGCTCTTGTTGCATCCATTAAGGAAACCTCAACATCCTTGCAGAGAGAAACCGCTTTCTTAACAACTTCCTCCGAGAGAGCGAGGACTGCCTTTGGCTTTTTGTTGCAGATATATTCCATCTGGACAGTTGAAACAGGAACCATTATATGAACTCTTGGTTTCTTAGCTTCCTTGATTGCATCATAAGTTTTCTCAACCGCATCGGCGTCAAGACCAACAGGGCAGGAAAGGACACTGTTCTTAATAATCGGCGCAACGGAATGGAGATATAAAATATCCGTCTTTCCGTTTTTAATTGGCGCAGTTTCAATAACAGATACCTTTATCTTGTCAAGAATTTTTGCAACCTCTATTTTTTCTTTAAAGCTTAAAGTGTAGCCATTTTGCTTTCCTTCTTCTCTTAAAGTAATATCAGATATAAAAATCTCAGTCATATTTAACACTCCTTGATTTTCAGAATTTTCTCAGCATTCTTATATAGTATCAGACTATTTTCTTCGTCTGTTAATTTCATACTCCGGAATTTTTCAAGTTCTTCCGAAACGCTCCACATTGGGAAGTCAGAGCCGAACACAACCCTCTCTGCTCCGTACAGTCTTATAAGCTCCTTTGCCCGTTTAATACCAAGCATCCAAAAGGAGCTTGATGTGTCAACATAGCAGTTTTCCTTTGCTAAATATTCATAAGCCAAATCACACATTGACCAGCCTCCGAAATGGGCACCAATAACCGTTATGCCGGGAAACTCACGCAGGAGCCTTCTAAGTCGTCTCGGATGAGAATAATCATATCGATAATCACCGCAATGGATCAGGAGAGGGATATCCTCTTGCCTTAAATAGTCATATAGCTCAAACATTCTCCTGTCATCCATATTAAATAGCTGTGTATCAGGATGGATTTTAACACCCAAAAGCCCCATTTTTCTTGCTCGTTCTATTTCTTCAATTTTATTTTCAAAGTCTGCGTGCATCGTCCCGAAACCGTGGAACTCTTTATGGGTTTTACACTCAGAAGCTATATAATCGTTTATGGCTTCAACTCTTGATGCAGTCAAGGCAACAGAGTGAACAACATAATCTGTAACTCCGCTTTCTTTACCCTCTTTTAAAAGGTCTTTTGCTGTGCCTTTTCCGTCCATTCCTATTCCGTAGAACTCGCCAACGCTTTCCACAGCCTTTTGGGCAATTTTTTCGGGATATATATGAGTATGAAAATCAATAATCTTCATAATTTTGCCTCCAAAGTTTCCTCTTTTAAAAGTCAAAATGCGGTTTTGCCGAAAAAGCAAAACCGCGACTTAAAACAAACCAATTTCTAACATAGTCCGTATGCCGTTCGCTTTTCCAAAGCAATTTTCCTAATTATAATTATGCTTAGAATAATAATACCAATAATGCTAATTATCTCAATAGCGCAAATTATGCATAGAGCAAAATACAAAAAAACAGACATTGAAAGAACAATGCCTGCAAAAGATACACTATTAAAAGATTTTTTTGCACTGCGAAAACAAGGTGCAAAGCTATTTGCATCTTTAGATGAATTTGAAGAATGTTTTCTTCCAAAAAACATCATTTTTCGCCTCCTAAAAAAATCTTATTTCATTCTATCACAGCTTCCCCGTAATGTCAAGGGATTTTGTGATTTTTTTTGAAATTTTTTAAAGGTAAAAAAAGCCTCCTTTGCAAAAAGGAGGCTTACACTTTTTTATGCACCGAAGAAAGCTTCGTGAACAACCTGAACGGCTCTTTCCGCTTTTTCAACATTGATTAAAACTGAAACCTTGATTTCAGAGGTTGAAATCATATGGATATTTATTCCCGCATTATAAAGGGCTTCAAACATTTTAGCTGCAACGCCGGGATTTGATGTCATACCTGCGCCAACTATTGAAACCTTGCTTAAATCTTCTCTGTGCTTGATTGTTTCAAAGTCGAGATTGTCCTTTTCAGCCTCTAATGTAGCGATTGCTTCTTCAAGATGAGCCTTTTGAACTGTGAAAGAAATATCTTTCTTATTCTCTCTGCCGATTGACTGCAAGATAACATCAACATTGATGCCTTTCTTTGAAAGATAAGAGAACACTCTAAATGCAATACCAGGTGTGTCAGGAACACCAACTATTGAAATACTTGCAACATCATTATCACGGGCAACGCCTCTTATTAACATTTTTTCCATTTTAATAACCTCCTTGACAACTGTTCCGTCTATCTTTTCAAAGCTTGACTTAACTTCCAGACGGGTATTATATTTCTTCGCCATTTCAACTGAGCGGTTGTGAAGCACATTAGCGCCGAGACTTGCAAGTTCAAGCATCTCGTCATAAGTAATTTCATCAAGCTTCTTAGCATTCTTAACTATACGAGGGTCTGCTGTATAAACCCCATCAACATCTGTGTAAATCTCACACTTGTCTGCATGGATTGCAGAAGCTATTGCAACGGCAGATGTGTCGCTTCCGCCACGGCCTAAGGTTGTTATATCATCATAACGATTAACGCCCTGGAAGCCTGCCACGATAACGATTTTCTTCTTGTCGATTTCAGACATAAGTCTTTCTGTGTCGATTTTATCAATGCGGGCGTTAGAATAGTTTGCGTTTGTTCTAAACCCTGCCTGCCAGCCTGTAAGCGAAATTACAGGGCAACCAAGCTTCTCAATTGCCATAGCAAGAAGAGCAATTGAAATCTGCTCACCGCTGGATAAAAGCATATCCATTTCACGCTTTGAGGCGTTTGGATTTATCTCATTCGCCTTGTCGATTAAGTCGTCAGTTGTATCGCCCTGGGCGCTTACAACAACCACCACATCGTTTCCCTCTTTGTAAGTATCGACAACTCTTGATGCAACATTTAAAACCTTTGCCGCATCCGCAACTGAGCTGCCGCCAAATTTCTGAACAATAATGGACATTTAAAAACCTCCTAATATAACAGCACCCTCATTATCCGCTTTAAGAATACTAAGATGCCAATTTTTCATTTTTTTATTTAAAACAGGGGTTGCCTTTTCGG
>JAFQRU010000009.1 GCA_017409915.1 Clostridia bacterium | reverse complement strand
CTTCCCAGAAATGAAGAGCCGCACGGGCAACTTTTATTTTATCTTTTGCCCCACAAAAACCCACCGCATCGTAGCGGTTTACACCACAGTTTCTGGGGCAGAGAGAACATGAACTAAGCTCTGACATAAGAAACATTCCTTTCCTTTAATATTATATTACCACACGGTCTTTCCAAAAACAAGCAAAAGCGAAAAAATCCCTTGACATTGTGGGTTAAATTTGTCATAATATACTATATATAGTATTTTTTAAATGGAGGTATATGCCAATGTGCGCGAAAGAGAGTTACGGAAATGACAGTATAAAAATGCTAAAAGGCCCTGACACAGTCAGAAAACGCCCTGCGGTTATCTTCGGTTCGGACAGTATCGAAGGTTGTCAGCATTCCGTTTTTGAGATTTTGTCAAACTCCATTGACGAGGCAAGAGAAGGCTACGGAAATATTATAAAGGTTACGAAATTTATGGACAAGTCCGTTGAGGTTGAAGACTACGGACGAGGAATTCCTGTTGAATATAATAAGGCAGAGGAGAGGTTTAACTGGGAGCTTGTCTTTTGCGAAATGTATGCAGGTGGTAAATACGAAAACAATTCAGGAAGCAACTATGAATTCAGCCTTGGTTTAAACGGTCTTGGCACCTGCGCAACCCAGTTCAGCTCCGAGTATATGGATGTTGAAATTTTAAGAGACGGGAATAAATATAACCTCCATTTTGAAAAAGGTTTGAATATCGGCGGACTTATGAAAACCCCGTTCCGCCACAGACATACGGGAACAAAAATCCGCTGGAAGCCTGATATTAAGGTATTTACAGATATAGATATTTCTCTTGACTATTTCCAGGGGGTAATAAAAAAGCAGGCTGTTGTTAACCCCGGGGTTAAGTTCGTTTTAAGAAACGAATACGGAAAAGACCAGTTTGAAGAATTTGAATATCTTTATGAAAACGGCATAACCGACTATATTAAAGAACTTTCAGGAGGCAAAGAAAAGACGGAAATTCATTATATTGAAGCTGAAAGAAAAGGTCGCGACCGTGAAGATTTGGATGAATATAAGGTTAAAATGAGCTTTGCTTTCTGTATGAATAACGAGGTAAATGTTTTGGAATATTACCATAACTCAAGCTTCTTAGAGCACGGCGGCTCTCCTGATAAAGCGGTTAAAAACGCCTTTGTCTATGCCTTAGATAAGTATATCAAAAATAACAATAAATATAAGAAAAATGAGGCAAAGATAACATTTAACGATGTTTCGGACAGTTTGATTTTGGTAAGTAACTCATTCTCAACTGTAACCAGCTATGAAAACCAGACCAAAAAGGCTATAACAAATAAATTTATCCAGGAAGCAATGACAGAATTCCTCCGTGAACAGCTTGATGTCTATTTTATAGAAAACAAAGCGGATGCGGAAAAGTTTTCCGAACAGGTTCTTGTTAACAAAAGAAGCCGTGAATCAGCGGAGAAAACGAGAATAGATGTTAAGAAAAAGCTTGGCGGAACAATGGACGCTATGACCCGTGTCAAGAAATTCGTTGACTGCCGAACAAAGGATATAGAAAGAAGAGAAGTCTATATCGTTGAGGGTGATTCTGCTCTTGGTGCTTGTAAATTGGGAAGAGACAGTGAGTTCCAGGCGATTATCCCAATAAGAGGTAAGATCTTAAACTGCTTAAAAGCGGACTATAACAAGATTTTCGCAAGTGAAATTATTGTTGATTTGCTTAAAGTTTTAGGTTGCGGTGTTGAGATTAAAACCAAGCACAATAAGGATTTAAATTCCTTTGATTTAGGAAATCTCCGTTGGAACAAGATTATAATCTGTACCGATGCCGATGTTGACGGCTTCCAGATAAGAACACTTGTTTTAACAATGATTTACCGTCTTGCCCCGACACTTATCGAAAAAGGTTATGTCTATATCGCCGAATCTCCTCTTTATGAGATAAATGCGAAGGATAAGACATATTTTGCCTATGACGAAAAGGAAAAGGCTGAGATACTTGAAAAGCTTGAAGGAAAGAAATATACCATTCAGCGAAGCAAAGGTCTTGGTGAAAACCAGCCTGAAATGATGTGGGAAACCACTATGAACCCCGAAACAAGACGCCTGATCAAGGTTATGCCCGATGATATAGAAAGAACTCAGGAAGTTTTCGAGCTTCTTTTGGGGGACAACCTTGCAGGAAGAAAAGAGCATATCGCCGAACACGGCCACGAATATATTGATATGCTTGATGTTATGTAATAGAAATTGAAAGGACTGAAGGAAATGGCAAAAGGAAAGAAGGCAAAGGAAGAGGTTAAGATTTTTCACGATGCCCCTGCAAGAGAGCAGAGGATAATTGAAACTTTGGAAACAAACTATATGCCCTATGCAATGAGCGTTATAGTTTCCCGTGCCATTCCTGAAATAGACGGCTTTAAACCCTCCCACAGAAAGCTTCTTTATACGATGTATAAAATGGGACTTTTATCAGGAAGGCTTACTAAGTCAGCAAATGTTGTTGGCTCAACAATGAAGCTTAATCCTCATGGCGACGCGGCGATTTATGAAACAATGGTAAGACTTACAGAAGGCCACCAGGCGCTCCTCCACCCCTTTGTTGAATCAAAGGGTAACTTCGGCAGACAGTATTCCCGTGATATGGCTTATGCCGCATCAAGATATACGGAAGTTAAGCTTGGCTCTATCTGCACAGAGGTATTCAAAGATATTGATAAAAATACTATTGATATGGTGGATAACTATGACGGAAGCTTAAAAGAGCCAACTCTGCTCCCCGTGTCATTCCCGAATATATTGGTTAATCCCAATCAGGGTATCGCCGTTGGTATGGCGTCAAATATTTGCAGTTTTAATTTATCGGAAATCTGCGACGCAGCTATTGCGGTTATGAAAGACCCCGATTGCGATCTTACTGAAATTTTAAAAGCCCCTGACTTTTCAACAGGTGGCGATGTTATCTATAACCGCGACCTTATGACAGAAATTTATAAAACAGGAAGAGGAAGCATAAAGGTTCGAGGCAGATACGAATATGATAAAAAGAGCAACTGTATTGATATTTATGAAATTCCATATACTACAGCAGTTGAAGCGATAATTGAAAAGATTGTTGAGCTTATCCGTGCAGGAAAGCTTAAAGAAATTTCCGATGTCCGTGACGAAACGGATAAAATGGGTCTTAAAATAACAATTGACCTTAAAAAAGGAACTGACCCTGAAAAGTTTATGACAAAGCTCTATAAGGCAACCCCTCTTCAGGATAGCTTTGGCTGTAACTTTAACATATTGGTTGAAGGCTCTCCAATGGTATTGGGCGTAAGCGATATCCTCTGCGAATGGCTCAGATTCAGAAAGAACTGTATCAAGCGTTCATTAAGATTTGATATTGATAAAAAGAGCGACAAGCTCCACCTTTTAAGAGGCCTTGAAAAGATACTTTTAGATATTGATAAAGCCGTTCATATCGTCCGTGAAACCGAAGAAGACGAAATGGTTGTTCCAAATCTTATGAAAGGCTTCGATATTGACGAAATTCAGGCAGAATTCGTTGCGGAAATCAAACTCCGTAACCTCAATAAAGAGTACATCTTAAAGAAAACCGAAGAAATTGCGGCTCTTGAAAAGGAAATAGCCGAGCTTTCTGCTACCCTTTCAAGCAACACAAAAATTGAAAGACTTATTGAAAAACAGCTTAAAGAGATTTCCAAAAAATTCGGAACAGAGCGCAAAACGGGAATTATCTATGAAGACGAGGTTGTTGAAATCTCCGAAGAAGAGGAAATCCCTGATTACCAGGTTAAGCTTTTCCGAACAAAAGGAAACTATATAAAGAAAATATCTCTTGTATCTTTAAGGACAAGCGGAGAGCATAAGCTCAAAGAGGACGACGAGATTATCCAGGAAATTGAATGCAGTAATAAATGCGAGGTTATATTCTTCTCCGACAGCGGAGACGCCTATAAGATTAAGGCAAATAACATCCCTGACTGTAAGGCAAGTCAGATGGGCGAATTTATCCCTAACCTTATGGGTATGGGAAGCAGCGAAAATACCCTCGGTATGGTAGCAACAGAGGACTTTAAAGGTCATCTCATTTTCGCCTTTGAAAACGGAAAAATGGCAAAGATTCCTCTTAAAGCCTATGAAACCAAGCAGAACAGAAAGAAGCTTACAAACGCATTCTCATTGAAATCCCCCACAGTTAAGATTATTCATATTTTGGAAGATACTGATATGGTGGCGATGAGCAGTATAGGAAAAGCCCTTGTATTTAACACTTCTGTAATTGCGGAAAAGACAACAAAGAATTCTCAGGGCGTAAGCGTTATGACTCCTAAAAAGGGAAGCGTTGTGTCTGACCTTAAACTTTTAGGGGAAGCAGGAATTAAAAATGTAAGCCATTACAGAACGAAGAATATCCCTGCAAAAGGCGCATTTTTAAGAGAAGACGACACAGGCTACGAGCAAATGTCTCTCCTTGACGAATAAAATATGAAACCAAATGGGCAAAGTGCATAAAATTATAAAGAGGTGCTTTGTCTATGTATAAAAAAAGAGCAGTATATAAAAGGTTTGAGGCGTGGCCGTGTATTGTAGGAAGCTTGATAGTTGCCTTTGCCTTTGTAACCTTATGTCGTGGAATTGCCCCCGATATCTGCGAAATGGCAGCGTCGGCATTCCAGAGCGATTTTAATAAAATCTGCAACAATGCGGTTATTGAGTGCGTCGAGGAAGGCCCCAAGGCGGAAGATTTTATTATAATCGACAGAGACGAAAAAGGAGAAATAAAAGGCATAAGAACGAACACAATGGAAATAAACCGTTTAAAATCGAAAATCTCCCTCAAAATTCAGGAAGAACTGGACAAAATAAAGGAAATTAATGTTGAGTATCCTTTTAATGGTATTTTCGGTATTAACAGCGGGTTTATGGATGGCTTTGAAATTCCCGTCCAGCTGATTGGTGCAGGACTTATGGAAACGGACATAGTCTCATCTTTCGACTCGGTTGGGGTAAATCAGACAAGGCTTACCATAAATGCAGTTATCCAGATGGAAGGAAAGCTTCTGGCGTTAGGAGACGGGGCAGAGATTGAAATTAAAAGCAATGTCCCGGTTTTAATGACGGTTATAGTGGGAAATGTCCCAAATACTTATGTTGATGTGAAAAAATAAGGAGGAAGTAGTATGATAAAAGCGGAAATTGAAAGACTCAGAGAAGAGCTTAATGCGCATAACTATAACTATTATGTTATGGATAATCCGACAATATCCGACTTTGAATATGATGCCCTCCTCCATAAACTTATAAAGCTTGAAGAGGAAAATCCTCAGTTTAAAGACCCTAACTCCCCGACTGTAAGAGTTGGCGGAGCGGTTCTTTCTAAGTTTGAACAGGTTGAACACGCCGTGCAGATGCAAAGCCTCTCTGATGTTTTCTCCAAAGAAGAGCTTTTTGACTTTGACGAAAGAGTTAAAAATGCACTGGGCGAAGGCAAATATGAATATGTTGTTGAAATGAAAATAGACGGCCTTTCCGTATCTCTTGAATATGAAAACGGAAAGTTTTTCCGTGGCTCAACAAGAGGAGACGGAAACATCGGCGAAAACATAACGGAAAACCTTAAAACAGTTAAATCTATTCCCCTGGAAATAAAAAATGCTCCTGAATTCTTAGAGGTCAGGGGCGAGGTTTATATGCCTCAGAAATCTTTTGAAAGACTGAATGAAGAAAGAGAACTGGAAGGGGAAAGCTTATTTGCAAACCCGAGAAATGCGGCGGCAGGTTCCCTTCGTCAGCTTGACAGCTCGGTTACCGCAAAAAGAAACCTTGATATTTTTATTTTTAATATCCAACAGATAACAGGGAAAGAACTAACAAGCCACAGTGAAGGTCTTGATTATCTTGAAGACCTCGGCTTTAAGGTAAGTCCAAGACGAAAGATTTTTGGAAATATTGAAGATGTATATAACGAAATTTTAAGTATAGGCGACGACAGGGGTGAGTTGCCCTTTGATATTGACGGAGTGGTTATAAAGGTAAACAGCCTAGCTCAAAGGGAGCTTTTAGGCTCAACAACCAAAGTGCCAAGATGGGCGGTTGCCTATAAATTCCCTGCGGAAATCAAGGAAACAAAGGTATTAGATATTATCGTCCAGGTTGGAAGAACAGGTGTCGTAACGCCTAATGCGGTGTTTGCCCCCGTTAAAGTTGCAGGGTCAACAGTAAGCCGGGCAACCCTTCATAATGAGGACTATATTAAGGAAAAAGATATACGAATCGGCGACACAGTCCGAATAAGAAAAGCAGGGGATATTATCCCCGAAGTTGTTGAGGTTGTGTTTGACGCCCGAAGCGAAACAAGTGTCCCTTATGAAATGCCAAAGGTATGTCCTGCCTGCGGAGAAAAGCTTGTAAGGGAAGAGGGCGAGGCGGCAATAAGATGTAT
>JAFQRU010000038.1 GCA_017409915.1 Clostridia bacterium | reverse complement strand
GCATCCTTTGGGAAATGGGCAGGAACCCAGTCCATTATAACTCCAATCCCAGCTTTATGGCACTTGTCAATAAAATATTTTAAATCTTCGCCGCTGCCGAATCTGCTTGTGGCGCTGTAATATCCTGTTACCTGATACCCCCAGGAGCCGTCAAAGGGATACTCCGCAAGTGGCATAAGCTCAATATGAGTATACCCCTGATTTTTAACATAAGGAATAAGCTCCTTTGCCATTTCACGATAGGTTAAAAAGCTTCCGTCTTCATGGGTTTTCCAAGAGCCAAAGTGCATTTCATATATATTCAGAGGCCTATTATAAGGCTCTGTTTTTTCTCTTTTTAAGAGCCACTCATTATCGTTCCATTTATAGTCAAGGTCCGCCGTAACAGATGCAGTTTCAGGGCGTATCTGACTTGCAAAAGCCATAGGGTCAGCTTTATAAAGTTCTTGACCGTTGCGGGTTGTTATAAGATACTTATAAACCTCTCCCGTATCTATCCCTTCAATAAAAGTCTCCCAAACGCCGTGGTTTTCATATAGTTCCATAGGGTTTGCGTCTTTGTTCCAGCCGTTACTGTCGCAAACCACCGAAACAGCCGATGCCTCAGGAGCCCAGACAGCAAAGCGATAACCCTTCTTTTTATCCCGTGTTTCCTTATGAGCGCCAAGCATTTTATAAAGATTATAATGCTTGCCCTCGTTGAAAAGATAGAGAAGGGGCTCGGATGTATATTTAATTTTTTCTTCCTTCGTTTTTCTCATGGTGTCTCCCTCTTTTGGCAAAGTCTTTAACTATAAAATATTATAGTTACCCTAATTTAATTGTATCACTCCAACATTTCCTTGTCTATGATGATACTTACCAAAATATTCCTTATTCCTTTGTCATTTTCCAATAAAAAATCGCGTTTTTCTTGGAAGAATTGTGATTTCTTCTTCTCCTGTAAGCTCTTTTGCCCTTTCGCCAAGCACTTCTGTCTTTATATATACCGTTTCATCGGAGCAGTTCACTATGAAGAGTCCCGCTCCGTTTTTTGCCTTATTCCCGAAAACATCTTTTCCGTCTTTTATCTCACGAAGATAAACAAAAACCTTATCCTTTGCATAAAGAGGCTGGAATGTTCCTCTTTTTAAAAAGTCGTGTTCGTTTCGGAGTTTTATAAGCTTTTTATGGTAATTAAGAAGGTCCTCATTTATATTTCCCCAAGGGAACGGCTTTCTGTTGTATGGGTCACGGAAACCTTCCATCCCTGCTTCGTCTCCATAATAAATTGACGGAACGCCAACAAAAGTCATCTGCATAAAGACCATAAGCATAAGCCTCTCCAAAGCAAGCTTTTCCTCGTCTCCGCTTAAAGAATAATTCCACTTTTCCTCATCGCTCATAAAGCCAGGGTCAACATTTGTTCCCAAAACAGTTTTTATTCTTGGAGTGTCGTGGGTCCCCGCCATATTCATAAGGCTGTACGAAACTTCTTTGGGATAGTTTTCTAAGATTTTCATTATTCTTTTTTCAAACTGAGAGGCGTTTATATATCCCTTTATAAGGTCAATCATACTGTCCTTAAAAGGATAGTTCATAACGCTGTCAAGCTCGTCGCCTAAGAGATACTCCCGAAGGCTGCTGTAACTTATTTTGTTTGAGGCATCTTCCCAGACCTCGCCGATTATGACGCAGTCCTCTTTTTCGCTTTTCGCCTCACTGCGCAGAGTCTTTATAAAACTGTCGGGAAGCTCGTCTGCAACATCAAGGCGCCACCCTGACGCCCCTAAGCTAAGCCATTTTTTAATTATAGCATCTTCCCCCGTTAAAATATGGTCTAAATATGTCGGCTCGGTTTCATTTACATTGGGAAGATTGGTGCATCCCCACCAGCTTTCATAATTGTTTCCGTCTTTGAACTGATACCATTTGCGATAAGGGGAATTTTCGTCCTGATAAGCTCCAACGCCCTCGCCGTAATTTTTATATTTGTTAAAATAAACGCTGTCAGACCCCGTATGAGAGAAAACTCCGTCCAAAATTATGCGTATTCCCTTCTTTTTCGCCTTTTCGCAAAGGCGTTTAAAGTCCTCTTCCGTCCCAAACATAGGGTCGATTTTCGTGTAGTCCGCCGTGTCGTATTTATGATTTGAATAGGCGTCAAAAATGGGGTTTAAATAAATAACGCTTATGCCTAAATCCGCAAGATACGGGAGCTTTTCCTCAATCCCTTTTAAGTTTCCGCCGTAAAAATCGTTGCAGGCAGGCCCGTTTTCAAAGGGGTGCTTCTGAAAGGCAAAAGGTTCGTTCCAATCCTTATGGAGAATATATTCCTCTCTCTTTTTAGGAAGGTCTTCCCCTTTATAAAATCTGTCGGGGAAAATCTGATACATAACGCTGCCTGAAAACCACTTTGGTGTCTTGAAGTTTTTATCATAGACGGTTATCTGATAATCTTTTCCGTCAGGAAAAGCTTTTAAAACGCCCTCTCCTCCGAATCTTTCCTCATTATCAGAATAGATTTTCCATCCCTCGTCTGTCTCTAAAATAAAATGATACCAAACCAGCTGAGCTTTCTCTGGCATAACTGCCCAGCAGGAAAATCCGCCCTCTTTTTTCTCCATCGGGACAAGGGTTTCCCTGTTGTCAGACCAAAGGCGCAAGGTTGCGGAAAAAACGCCCTCCGTCTCTATAAAAAACTCGGCAGAGCTCTCTGTTTTCATCGCCCCGAAAGGCTTTTTATATTTTAAATCTCTTGAATTATAGTATGCCTTCATTTCGTCTCCTTAATGTCTTTCTTTTTATAAATTTTAACATATATTCCTGCCGATTGCAAATGTTTTTGAGGCGGTTTGAACAATCTCCCTAAATTCGTGTTTTTTCGGCAAAAACTCCTTGACAAAGACCCCTTATAACTGGTATAATTATATATGTGTTAAAGGTCTGTTTTTTCTTAGTTTTATTTGAGACGGAAAAGGACCGAAATACCTTTTGTTACTGACGGAAAAAGCGGAAAACCGCGTGGGAGCAAAAGGAATATAAAGCCGACCGTCTGGGCAGACAATTCATTTATTGGATTTGTCTACCCTTTTTTATTTTTAAAATTCTTATGGAGGTTGTCATTATGAAAAAAATAGGTATCATTATGGGTTCTGACAGCGATTTACCTGTGGTTGAAAAAGCTATAAATACTTTAAAGGAATACGGAGTTCCTTTTGAAGTTCATGTTTTCTCTGCCCACAGAACTCCCGAGCAGGCAAAGGACTTTTCTCAAAACGCAATTAAGAACGGG
This sequence comes from Clostridia bacterium, assembly GCA_017409915.1. Taxonomy (GTDB): domain Bacteria; phylum Bacillota; class Clostridia; order Monoglobales; family Monoglobaceae; genus SIG454. The sequence goes on along the minus strand of JAFQRU010000038.1, from coordinate 23,412 downwards.
TTTGGGGCAATCATTGCCGCAGCAGGTATGGCGGCACACCTTGCAGGAGCAATTGCAGCAAACACAACCCTTCCTGTTATCGGCATTCCGGTTAAAGCCGCAGTCCTTGACGGAATGGATGCCCTTTTATCAACAGTTCAGATGCCACCGGGTATCCCTGTTGCAACTGTTGGCATAAACGGCGCGGTTAATGCAGCCCTCCTTGCAATACAAATTCTTGCCGTATCAGACGAGGCTCTTGCTGAAAAACTTATTGAAGCAAGAAAAAAGGCCGCTGAAAAGGTTTTAGAGAAAAACAAAGCTATTGAGGATAATTTCAACAACTAAACGGAGGTAAAACATGGGAGGATTTTTTGGAACAGTAAGTAAGCACGACGCAATCTCCGATGTCTTTTTCGGCACGGATTATCATTCCCATTTAGGCACACGCCGAGGCGGAATGGCGGCGGTTTGCGACAAAATCGGTCTCCAAAGAGACATTCATAATATCGAAAATGCACCTTTTAGAACAAAGTTTGCTAAGGTTTTTGAAGAGATGCAGGGAAAGAGTGCTATCGGCTGTATAAGCGACAGCGACCCACAGCCTCTTTTAATCCGTTCAAACATTGGCTCTTATGCCATTTCAACAATCGGTCTTATCAATAACTCGGAAGAGCTCATTGAAAAGTATCTTTTAACCGATGGCGGACACTTTACGGTTATGACAGGGGGAAAGGTTAACGCAACCGAGCTTATCGCTTCACTCATTAACCAGAAAGATTCTTTTACTGAGGGCATTAAATTTGCTCAAAGCGTTATTGACGGAACCGCATCAATCCTTATCTTAAAGGATAACGGGAATATTATTGCGGCCCGTGACCGTCTTGGAAGAATTCCTGTTTTAATCGGAAAAAACGAAGACGGCTACTGCGTTTCTTTTGAGGATTTTGCTTATAAAAAGCTTGGCTATGACGATTTTAAGGAGCTTGGCCCAGGGGAAATCGTTGAGCTTACGGCAGAGAGCTGTACTATTCTTGCCCCTCCGGGAGAGGAAATGAGAATGTGCGCATTCCTCTGGTCTTATTATGGCTATCCGACCTCAGTTTATGAGGGAATAAATGTTGAAACCATGAGATGCCGCAACGGTGAGATTATGGCACAAAACGATATGGATGCAGGCCTTATGGAAGGGATTGATTATGCCTGCGGTGTTCCGGATTCAGGAACTCCTCACGCAATCGGCTATGCAAACAAGAGCCACATTCCTTTTGCAAGACCATTTATAAAATATACTCCGACTTGGCAGAAGAGTTTTACTCCCGCAAACCAGAAGGACAGAAACAAGATTGCAAAAATGAAGCAAATTCCTGTTTCTGAGCTTATCCACGATAAAAACCTTCTTTTTGTTGACGACTCAATCGTTCGTGGAACTCAGCTTAAAGAAACCGTTGACTTCCTCTATGAAAACGGAGCAAAATCAGTCCATATGCGCTCCGCTTGTCCGCCTATTATGTACGGCTGTAAATATCTTAACTTCTCCCGTGCAACAAGCGATATGGAGCTTATCGCCCGTCAGGTCATTATGGAGCTTGAGGGTGAAGAGGGATTTAAACATATAGCGGAATACAGCGACTCTAAAACAGAAAGAGGTAAAAACCTCAGAAAAACCATTTGTGAAAAACTACACTTTGACTCTCTCGAATTCCAATCCTTAGACGGAATTATTGAAGCAATAGGCATTGAGCCTTGTAAATTATGCACTTATTGTTGGTCAGGTAAAGAATAAATACAGAAAGGATACCAAATCTTATGAAAAGTTACAGCGAAAGTTATGCAGCGGCAGGCGTTGATATTACAGCGGGTTACAGAGCCGTTGAACTTATGAAACAGCATATTGCAAAAACTATGGCAAACGGAAAAACTACCGACATCGGCGGTTTCGGAGGCCTTTTTGAGCTTGATATGACAGGAATTACTAAACCTGTTTTGGTAAGCGGAACAGACGGGGTTGGAACAAAGCTTAAACTTGCTTTCTTGTCCGACAAACACAACACAGTTGGTATTGACTGTGTTGCTATGTGTGTTAATGACATTATCTGTGTTGGCGCAAAACCGCTTTTCTTCCTTGATTATATTGCTTGCGGAAAGAATGTTCCTGAAAAGATTGCTGACATTGTTTCAGGTATTGCCGAAGGCTGTGTTCAGTCAGGCTGTGCTTTAATCGGCGGAGAGACTGCTGAAATGCCGGGCTTTTACCCAATCGATGAATATGATTTAGCAGGCTTTTCTGTGGGCGTTGTTGATAAATCCAAGGTTTTAGATAACTCTACTGTTAAAGAGGGAGATGTTATTATCGGTCTTCCTTCTTCCGGTGTTCACTCAAACGGATTTTCTCTTGTCCGCAAGGTTTTCGACATTGAAAACGCAGACATTAAGTCTCCTGTGGACGCTCTTGGCGGAAAGTCAATCCTTGAAACTCTTTTGACACCAACAAAGATTTATGTTAAGCCAATGCTCAATCTTTTTGAAAAGGTTACTGTTAAGGCTGTTTCCCATATAACAGGGGGCGGCTTCTATGAAAACATTCCGAGAAGTCTTCCTGATGGTTTTGGCGCAAAAATTGATAGAAGCGCAATCCGGGTTCTCCCGATTTTTGACCTTATTGCAAAGACAGGCAACATTTCGGAGCGTGATATGTTCAACACCTTTAATATGGGCGTTGGAATGAGCCTTGTTGTAAGCGCAGAAGAAGCAGAGACCGCTCTTGCTTCTCTTAAAGAAAGCGGAGAAGACGCATACATCATTGGGGAAATCGTTAAATCGGAGGACAAGGTTATAATATGCTAAAAGCTAAAATTGCAGTTTTGGTTTCAGGAGGAGGAACAAATCTTCAAGCGCTTATTGATGCCCAGAAGAGCGGAATTATAAAGCACGGAGAGATTTCTCTTGTTGTTTCAAGCAACAAGGACGCCTATGCCTTAACACGAGCGGAAGAGAATAACATTCTCTCGGTTATCGTTTCTAAAAAGGACTGCTCCTCTCAAGCCGAATTTGAAGAGAAAATTTTGCACCACCTTAAAGAAAACGAAATAGATTTTATTGTTCTTGCAGGGTTTATGAGTATCTTATCCGAGAACTTTATAAAGGAATATGAAAAGAGGATTATAAATGTCCACCCATCACTTATCCCTTCATTTTGCGGAGAGGGTTTTTACGGGCTCAAAGTCCACGAGGCGGCTCTTTCATACGGAGTTAAGGTTACGGGGGCAACAGTCCACTATGTTAACGAAATTCCTGACGGGGGCGAAATAATCCTCCAAAAGGCGGTTAACATTTCAAGAAACGACACCCCAGAGTCTCTCCAAATGAGAGTTATGCGCCACGCGGAATGGAAGATACTTCCTCTTGCAACAGAAAAGGTTGCTAAAAAGATTTTAAAAAATAAGAAATAATTGGAGATACATAAAATGAATATTTACGAAATCAACAAAATCGAAGATTTGCTTAAAAATAACTCATACGCAGGTCGCGGAATTATCTGTGGAAAGAGCGAAGACGGGAAGAAGGCGGTTTTTGCATACTTCATTATGGGACGCTCAGAAAACAGCCGTAACCGTATCTTTATCGAAGACGGAAGCGAGGTTATAATCCACCCATTTGATGCATCAAAGGTGGAAGACCCAAGTCTTATCATCTATTCTCCCGTTAGAGTTTTTGACAATAAGCTCATCGTTACAAACGGGGACCAGACAGACACAATCTATAACTTCGTTAAAGAGGACAAAACCTTTAAAGAAGCTCTTACAACCCGTGAGTTTGAGCCTGATGCTCCTAACTTCACACCAAGAATTAGTGCAATGTTCACTTTCGACAAGCCGGACTTTACATACGAAATGAGCATTTTAAAAAGTGCAGACGCCGAAGGGTCAGCTTGTAACAGATACCACTATGAATATGCTCCGCTAAATGGTCTTGGACATTTCCTCCACACATATATCTGTGATGGAAACCCAATTCCAACATTCTGCGGTGAACCTGAAAGAGTTGCAATTCCAAACGATATTGATGATTTCACAAACGGTATTTGGACAAATCTTAACGAACAGAACAAGATTTCCCTTTATGTGCGCTACATTGACCTTGAAACAGGCGAGGAAACTAACCGCCTTATCAACAAGAATAAATAGGAGGAGATAAAAATGCAAGAATTTGAACTTAAATATGGATGTAACCCAAACCAGAAACCCGCAAAAATCTTTATGGAAGACGGAAGCGCTCTTCCAATTGAAATACTTTGCGGTCGCCCTGGTTATATAAACTTTCTTGACGCTTTTAACAGCTGGCAGTTAGTTAAGGAGCTAAGCACTGCTCTTGGCGGAATTGAAACCGCAACATCTTTTAAGCATGTTAGCCCGACCTCAGCAGCTGTTGGTATCCCAATGAGCGATACTCTTAAAAAGGCTTGCTGGGTTGACGATATTGAGGGTCTTGACGAATCTCCTCTTGCAACTGCTTATGCAAGAGCCAGAGGCACAGACAGAATGAGTTCATTTGGGGACTGGATTGCTCTTTCCCATAAATGCGATGTTACCACCGCAAAACTCATTAAAAGAGAGGTTTCAGACGGGGTTATCGCTCCTGATTACGACCCTGAGGCTCTTGAAATTTTAAAGGAAAAAAGAAAGGGCACATACAACATCGTTAAAATTGACCCGAGCTTCGTTCCTGACGAAATTGAGAAAAAGCAGGTTTATGGAATAACTTTCCAGCAGGGCAGAAACAATTTCAAAATTGACGAAGAACTTCTCAGTGAAATCGTTACTGATAACAAAAATCTTCCAACAGAAGCAAAGCGCGACCTTATAATTGCGTTAATTACACTTAAATATACCCAGTCAAACTCTGTTTGCTTTGCAAAGGACGGACAGGCAATCGGCGTTGGGGCAGGACAGCAGTCAAGAATTCACTGCACCCGTCTTGCAGGCAACAAGGCTGATATCTGGCATCTCCGTCAGCACGAGAAGGTTTTAAATCTTCCGTTCCTTGACACAGTTGGTCGTCCTGACCGCGACAATGCAATCGACATTTATATTTCCGATGACGACGAAGATGTATTGGCAGACGGAATCTGGCAGACACTCTTTAAGGAAAGACCTGAGCCTTTTACAAAAGAAGAACAAAAGGCATATCTTAGCACAATAAAAGGTGTTGCTCTTGGCTCTGACGCATTCTTCCCATTCGGAGACAACATTGAAAGAGCGGCAAAGAGCGGTGTTTCCTATGTTGCACAGCCTGGCGGCTCAATCAGAGATGATAATGTAATTTCAGCTTGTAATAAACACGGTATGGTTATGGCAATGACAAAAATGCGCCTATTCCACCACTAATCAAAAAAGGAGGATTTCTCTTATGAAAATTATGGTAGTCGGTGGCGGAGGCCGTGAGCATGCCATCATCAAAAAGCTTAAAGAAAGCAAAAAGGTTTCAAAAATCTATGCTCTTCCCGGAAACGGCGGAATTGCCCAGGATGCAGAATGCGTAGCTATCGGGGCAAAAGAGATTGATAAGATAACCGCATTTGCAAAGGAAAACCAGATTGATTTTGCCGTTGTTGCTCCTGACGATCCGTTGGTTTTAGGCGCAGTTGATGCCTTAAACGAAATCGGGGTTAAGACTTTTGGTCCTGATAAGAAAGCGGCAATAATTGAAGGAAGCAAAGCGTTTTCCAAAAACCTTATGAAGAAATATAATATTCCAACCGCAGAATTTGAGATTTTTTCTGACCCGAAAAAGGCATATGAATATCTTGAAACTGCTCCAATCCCAACTGTTATTAAAGCAGACGGCTTGGCTCTTGGAAAGGGTGTTATAATCGCCCAGACAAGGGATGAGGCAAAGGATGCTGTCCGCTCTATTATGGAGGACAAAGTTTTCGGGGCAAGCGGAGAGAATATTGTTATAGAAGAATTTTTAACTGGCCCTGAGGTTTCCGTTCTATCTTTCACTGACGGAAAAACCTTAATCCCAATGGTTTCTTCAATGGACCACAAGAGAGCAAAGGACAATGACGAGGGCTTAAATACCGGGGGAATGGGAACAATCGCTCCTAACCCATACTATACTGACGCACTTGCAAAGGAATGTATGGAAACAATTTTCCTCCCCACTATTGAGGCTATGAACAAAGAGGGTAGAAGTTTCTCAGGTTGTTTATATTTTGGTCTTATGCTTACAGAAAAAGGCCCGAAAGTTATTGAATATAACTGCCGTTTTGGAGACCCTGAAACACAGGTTGTTCTCCCTCTCTTAAAAAGCGACCTTCTTGACATTATGCTTCATATAAGCGACAAGACTCTTGATAAGGCAGAGGTTGAATTTATGGACGGTTGTGCCGCTTGCGTTGTTATGGCGTCAAAGGGCTATCCTGAAAAATATGAAAGCGGATTTGAGATTAAAATGCCAACCGACAAAAACATTTATGTTGCAGGGGCAAAGCTGGTTGACGGCAAACTCTTAACCGCAGGGGGCAGAGTTTTAGGCGTTACAGAAACCGCCGACACCTTGGAAAAAGCTATCGAAAAGGCTTACGAAACAGTTAAAACTGTTTCCTTTGATAACGCTTATTATAGAAACGATATAGGTAAGAGAGCTCTTATGGCAGAAAGGCAGGCAAACTAATGGTATACAGAATTTATGTTGAGAAAAAACCTCACCTTGCAAACGAGGCAAAGGCTCTTTTATCCGATTTAACTTCACTTTTGCAGATAAAAGGCTTAAAAGAGGTCAGACTTTTTAACCGCTATGATGTTGAGGGTATCGACAAGGAACTTTTTGACTACTGCGTTAGCACAGTTTTCTCTGAGCCTCCTCTTGATATTGCAACAGACAGTCTTTCTCTTGATGGTTACACTGTTTTCGGGGTTGAATATCTCCCCGGCCAGTTCGACCAAAGAGCGGCATCTGCTGCTGAATGTATTCAGCTTATTTCAAAAGGGGAGCGTCCTCTTGTTAAGACAGCAACAATTTATGCCCTCAAAGGCGACCTTTCTTCTGCCGACATTGAGGCTATTAAAAAATATGTTATTAACCCTGTTGAAGCAAGGGAGGCAAGTTTAGAAGTTGCCCAGACTCTTAAAACAGAATACGAAATTCCAACAACTGTTAAAACTCTTGATGGGTTTACCGCTCTTTCTGACGATGAGCTTAAAACTTTTATAAACGAAAATGGTCTTGCCATGGACTTTGACGATATAAAATTCTGTCAGAGTTATTTCGTTTCCGAAAAGCGCGACCCAACTATAACAGAAATTAAAATGATTGACACATATTGGTCCGACCATTGTCGTCATACAACATTTTTAACAACTATCGACAAAATCACATTTGAAGATGAGATTTTGCAAAAGGCTTATGACAGATATATTGCTACCCGCGAAAAACTGGGTAGAACAAAGCCTGTTAATCTTATGGATATTGCAACTCTTGCCACAAGATTTTTAAAGGCAGAGGGCAAGCTTCCTGGCCTTGACGAAAGCGAAGAAATCAATGCCTGCACAGTTAAGATTGATGTTGAGTGTGAGGGAAAAATGGAGAAATGGCTTCTCCTTTTCAAGAACGAAACTCATAACCACCCGACAGAAATCGAGCCTTTCGGCGGTGCGGCAACCTGTATTGGCGGCGCTATCCGCGACCCGCTTTCAGGAAGAAGCTATGTTTATGCGGCTATGCGTGTAACAGGTGCGGCTGACCCGACTGTTCCAGTTTCAAAAACCCTTAAAGGAAAGCTTCCACAGAGAAAAATCGTTACAACTGCAGCAAGCGGTTACAGTTCTTACGGTAACCAGATTGGTCTTGCAACAGGTCAGGTTGACGAGCTTTATCACGATGGCTATGCGGCAAAGAGAATGGAAATCGGTGCTGTTATTGCGGCGGCTAAGGCTGAAAATGTTCGCCGTGAACGCCCGATTGACGGAGATATCGTTATTCTCCTTGGCGGAAAAACAGGTAGAGACGGTTGCGGTGGTGCAACAGGCTCATCTAAGTCCCACAACCTTTCATCTTTAGAGAGCTGTGGCGCAGAAGTTCAAAAGGGTAATGCCCCTGAAGAAAGAAAGCTCCAAAGACTTTTCAGAAATGCAGAGGCATCAAAGCTTATCAAGCGTTGTAATGACTTTGGCGCAGGCGGTGTGTCGGTTGCAATCGGCGAGCTTGCTGACGGCCTTTATATAAACCTTGACGCCGTTCCTAAAAAATATGACGGTCTTGACGGAACAGAGCTTGCAATTTCCGAATCTCAGGAAAGAATGGCTGTTGTTGTTGCAAAAGAGGACGCAGACCGTTTCTGTGAACTTGCAAAGAGCGAAAACTTAGAGGCAACCGTTGTTGCCCGCGTTACCGAAAGACCATATCTTACAATGGAATGGAACGGAAATCAAATCGTTAATCTCTCCCGTGAGTTCTTAAACTCAAACGGAGCTGAAAAGCATACAGAAATTGCACCTTTAAAGATTAAGTCTTTTGATAAAGAAATTAAAGACAATTTCACAGAGAATTATAAAGAATTAGCGGGCGACCTTAATGTTTGCTCAAAGAGAGGCTTATCCGAGAGATTTGACTCCACAATCGGCGCGGGAACAATCCTTATGCCATTTGGTGGAAAGCATCAGAGAACACCTATTCAGGCAATGGTTAACAAAATCTCTATGGAGAAAAAGGACTCTAAGACCTGTTCTCTTATGGCTTGGGGATATAACCCGTTTATTGCAGAAAAGAGCCCATACCACAGCGCATATTTAGCTGTTGTTGAATCTGTTTCAAAGCTTATTGCAACAGGCTCTGATTTTAATGAGGTTTATCTTACATTCCAGGAATACTTTGAAAAGCCAAACGGCAAGAAAGAGCGCTGGGGCAAGCCAGCGGCGGCTTTACTTGGTGCATTTGATGCCCAGATGGACCTTGAAATTGCATCTATCGGCGGTAAGGACTCTATGAGCGGAACCTTTGAGGACCTTGATGTTCCTCCGACTCTTGTTTCCTTCGCCGTTTCAAAGGACGAAATAAAGAACATTGTTTCTCCTGAATTTAAAGGCGCAGGTCATAAGGTTTACCTTTTAAGCCCAGTTTATAACGAAAACAATCTCCCAGATGCAAATAGCCTTAAAGCTTTATTTGACAAAGTTACCCACCTTATGAGAGAGGGCAAGGTTTATGCCGCTTACACACCAACTTACGGCGGCGTGGCTGAGGCAATACTCAAGATGGCTATGGGAAATAACATCGGCTTTAAATTTGAAGACGGTCTTTCAAAAGAAACCATATTCGGCTATAACTACGGTTCATTCATTATTGAAACTGATGCTGATTTAGACGGAATTTTACTTGGCGAAACTACTGCTGAGGAAATTATCGCAAAGGGCAGCGAGAAAATCGCACTCCCTGACCTTTATGAAATTTATGAGGGACGCTTAGAAAAAATCTTTAAATGCAACATTGAAACAAAGAAAGACACCATTCCTGCATTCTCTTATGAGGCAAAGGAAAGAGTTGCACCATCCATCAAAGTTGCAAAACCAAAAGTTTTAATCCCTGTTTTCCCGGGAACAAACTGCGAATATGACACAGCAAAGGCTATGGAGAGAGCAGGGGCAGAGGCTGAAATCTTTGTTATAAACAACCTTTCTCCTAAGGCGATAGCAGAATCAGCCAAGGCTTTTGCAGAGAAAACAAGACAGTCTCAGATTATCTTCGTTCCGGGCGGTTTCTCAGGCGGAGACGAGCCTGATGGTTCAGGTAAATTTATCACAGCATTTTTCAGAAGCGCCGAAATCAAAGAGGCGGTTTCAGACCTCCTTGATAACCGTGACGGTCTTATGGCTGGTATCTGTAACGGCTTCCAGGCTCTTATCAAACTGGGACTTGTTCCTTACGGAAAGATTGTTGATGCTGACGAAAACAGCCCGACACTTACCTTTAACACAATTTCAAGGCACCAGTCAAAGCTTGTCAGAACAAGAATTGCATCAAATAAGTCTCCTTGGCTTTCCAAAACTCAGGTTGGAGATATTTATACTGTTCCAATCTCTCACGGTGAGGGAAGATTCTTAGCAAGCGATGAAATTATCAAATCTCTTGCTGAAAACGGACAGATTGTAACTCAGTATACTGATTTAGAGGGAAATCCAACTTACGACATTCAGTATAATCCTAACGGATCAGCATATGCTATTGAGGGTATAACCTCTCCTGACGGAAGAGTTATCGGTAAGATGGGACACTCAGAAAGAATTGGCACAGGTCTTTACAAAAATGTTGAGGGCGTTTTCGATATGGGAATGTTTGAAGGCGCTGTTGAATATTTTAAATAAACGGGAGTGAGAAAAATGAAAACGGATATTGAAATTGCACAAAGCACGAAGATGCAAAACATAACCGAAATTGCCAAGACAGCCGGGATTGATGACAAATCTTTAGAGCAATACGGAAGGTATAAGGCGAAAGTTGACCTTTCCCTTCTTAAAGAAAGCCAGAGAAAAGAGGGTAAGCTGGTTTTAGTTACAGCGATAACCCCAACTCCGGCAGGCGAGGGAAAAACCACAACAACAATCGGCCTTGCTGACGGACTTAAAAAAATCGGCAAGAATGTTATGGTTGCTCTCCGCGAGCCGTCCCTTGGCCCCGTCTTTGGAATTAAAGGGGGAGCTGCTGGCGGCGGATATGCCCAGGTTGTCCCAATGGAAGACATAAACCTCCATTTTACAGGGGACTTTCACGCAATCGGTGCAGCAAACAACCTCTTGGCAGCACTTTTAGATAACCACATTCATCAGGGAAATGCTCTCGGCATCGACCAGAGAAAAATCACCTGGAAGCGCTGTGTTGATATGAACGACAGACAGCTTCGCTTTGTGGTTGACGGCCTTGGCGGAAAGGTTAACGGTGTGCCCCGTGAAGACGGATATGACATTACTGTTGCATCTGAAATTATGGCAATCCTTTGCCTTTCAAGTTCAATAAGTGACCTTAAAGAAAGACTTTCAAGAATTGTTGTTGGCTATACCTTTGACGGAAGACCTGTGACTGCTGGTCAGCTTAATGCAGCTGGGGCGATGACCGCTCTCTTAAAAGACGCTTTAAAGCCAAACTTAGTTCAGACCTTAGAGGGAACACCTGCCCTCATCCACGGCGGTCCTTTTGCAAATATTGCTCACGGTTGTAACTCAGTCCTCGCTACAAAAATGGCTATGAAGCTTGGGGACTATGCAATCACAGAGGCAGGCTTTGGCGCTGACCTTGGTGCTGAAAAGTTCCTTGACATTAAGTGCCGTTTTGCAAACCTTAAACCATCTGCTGTTGTTCTGGTTGCTACCATCCGTGCATTAAAGATGCACGGAGGCGTTCCAAAAACAGCTCTTAATGAAGAAAATCTTGATGCCTTAGAAAAGGGAATGCCAAACCTTCTTCGCCACCTTTCTAACATAACAGATGTTTATAAGCTTCCTTGCGTTGTTGCGGTAAATAAATTCCCAACCGACACAGAGGCTGAGGTTAATCTTGTTATTGAAAAGTGCAAGGCTCTCGGCGTTAATGTTGTCCTTTCTGATGTTTGGGCAAAAGGCGGAGAAGGCGGAATCGAAATGGCAAAAGAGGTTGTTTCTCTTTGCGAAAGAGAAAACGATTTCACTTTCTCTTACGAAACAGAAGATACAATCGAGAATAAAATCGGGGCAATCGTTAAGAAGATTTATCGTGGTGAAGGGGTTATCTTTACACCGCAAGCGAAAAAGCAAATTGACGAGCTTACAGCTCTCGGCTACGGAAACCTCCCTGTTTGTATGGCAAAAACCCAGTACAGCTTCTCTGACGATTTAACAAAAATCGGCGCTCCTGAGGGCTTTACCGTAACTGTTCGAAATGTTAAAATTTCAGCAGGCGCAGGCTTTATTGTTGCCTTAACGGGCGACATAATGACTATGCCGGGACTTCCTAAAGTTCCTGCAGCGGAAAAAATTGATGTTGACGAAAACGGCGTAATAACCGGACTTTTCTAAAAAGGAGAGATAAAAATGAAAAAATTCAAACACCTCACAGCCCTTTTATTAGTTTTTGTTTTAGCGTTTGCCTTTGTTTCCTGCGGAGATGATGCAGTTAAAGAGGCTGAACAGACTGTTCACAATATGTTTTCAGCTTTAAAGGCCTTTGATTTAGAGGCCCTTAACAAATTTGTTGAGGACAGCGAAGATATTACGGATACTGATAACGCACTTCTTACCGAAAACACAGAAGAAGTCGTTAAGGCTATGTTTGGCGGTGTGGATTATAAAATTATTTCTTCCGAGCAAATCGATGAGGATACAGTTAATGTAAAAACAAGCATTACCGCAATTGATATGAAGCCTGTTTTTAAAGACTTCTTTGCATCAGCTATGCAGCTTGCATTTACCTCCGCTTTTTCAGATATGAGCGAAGACGAGCTGACTGCTAAAATGGAAGAAATGCTTTGGGAAAAAATAACTGCTCCTGACCTTGATAAGATTACAACTGAGGTTACTTTAGAGGTTTCCAAGGAAGACGGCATTTGGAAAGTTGACGCAGACGACAACTTTTCAGATGCGCTTATGGGTGGACTTGAAGAGGCAGTTGAAGAAATAGAGTCTTCTTTCGGCGGTTAAACTTTAACAAACAAAAAAGACTGTAAACATTTGTTTACAGTCTTTTATTTTCAGTATTTTGCGGTCCGGAGTTTTTTAACAGCCACTCTCTGTTGGGAGGTCCTCCATAAACATAAAGGTATATCCCGCCTCTTTGAGCATTCTTCCCATTGTGAGAATACTCTCTGCATAATATGGCTGATACGCATAATAGTCAGGATAGAAATACTGCTCATGGTCGCCAATGTTAATAAACTCGTCATCTGTATATTTTGAAAGTTCGCCGGCAAGCTCTTCCCCCAGGATAAGATTCAAAACCACCTGACATTTTGGCATATAATAAACATCATACTTTTTATCCTTGATGGTTTCTATCTTTCCGTCAATCTTTGCATAATCCTCTTCTTCAAGATGGTTATATGAGCAAAGGGCGTCGGTAAAAGGAAGGTCGGTTGTTTCTACCTTATAGACACCGGATTCCGGCTTTTTGTTATGTAAAAGTCTGAATGAATGTCCGTAAGGAAGAGCATTTTCGTCCCCGCCCCAATCAGTTTTTGTTCCCGAAGACGCATAGGTTATGCGAATACCATTATCAGAAAGAGCTTTAACCCCCTCTTCTGACATAGGAATCCAATGAGGAACAACTGCCTTTGCAAAAGATTTTTCTCCTGCAAAACGGCAAACCTCATTATATATAAGCTTGAAAACTCTGTCAACCAAGCCATAGTCTGCATTTATGAAAGGATAGTCAGGCCACTCCTCTTTTGAATGGAACCCCATTTTGAGCCAGTCGGAAGCTTCTTCAAACTCTTTTTTATAAGCATCTGTCATATCAGCGAGAGAAAACTCATCATCTCCATACCAGAAACAAGTCCTATAAAACAAATTGAGCTGTGTTTTTACTCCATATTCGTCATAGGCTTTTTTAAGCATTGCCATATATGGATTATCCCATAAAGAAGCTGGTCTTTCCCTTGTTAAATCACGGAAAACCCAGATAACATCATCTATAAAAAATGTCGCTTTTTTATTCATAAGTCTTCTCCTTGTCCAAAATTAATTTATTCAGTGAATAAATTATATCAAAATATATTTCCGCTGTCAATATCCGCCCAAATAAAAAGGCTTAGCCTTGTTGACTAAGCCTTTTTTATTATATTGATGGTCCGATTTCCGCGATAGTTCCCACGGCGATTGCCTCAGCTACCGCCCTCTGCCATGCGGGGCTGTTTAAGTTAAGCGCCTCTGTGGCGTTTGTCAGATACCCAAGCTCCACTAAAACCGCAGGCATCCTTGTTCGTCTTAAAACCGCAAAGTTTGCCTCAAAAACCCCTCGGTTAACAGAGCCTAATCTATCCGAAATTGACTCTAAAATGGACTCAGCGAGACGCTCCGCCTCTCCGCCGAAACGATAAACATAGGCCTCTGCCCCTTGGGCCGTGGGATTTATAGAGCTGTTTGTGTGAATGCTTATAAAATAATCTGCACCCCATTCGTTTGCCATTCTTGCCCGATTTGTTAAATCTGCATTTTTATCGGCGAGAACATTTTCAGTGGGCGTGGTTCTGTATTCCATAACATCATATCCGGCACCCCTTAAATCGTCCGCTAAGTATCTTGCAACATTTAAATTCACAAACTCTTCTGTAACCCCGTTTCCGACAGCCCCCGGGTCAGGACCGCCGTGACCGGCGTCTATAAAAATTTTCGTCATCTAAATCAGCCTTTCTTAAACATATTCTATTACTATAATATGCTCGCTTGCTGATTTTGGTCCCTTTATCCCACCAAAAACTTAAAGGCAACAACTAATGACAGCATCCCTAAAACAATGACAGCAGAAAGTAGTCCTGCTCGGTTTCTTTTCTTGGGATGTGTCTCTTTTATAAAGGGGTCTCCCTCTTTTATTTTGTGGATATAATTGTCGATAATCTCCTGCGCCTCTTGAAGCACGAAACTGCTTGGCTTCCCGTCCTTGTCCCCTCTTAAAATAAAAATCGCCTGCTCGATTCTATCCGATTTTATATTATTTATAATAACAACTCTCCTTGAGCTTTTTGCCGTCATTTCATCCACTCCTTTTTTATGATTTTAACCATTTCTTCCTTATTTATACAAAAGAAAAAAGCCGCATCTCTACGGCTTCTCTCTCTTGTTAAAAAATAAAAAATATAAAAGGAGTTACTTTTTATTTACATCATAAACTGTGCAACCACCGTGAAGGCAACAGAGCCAATGCCCTGAACCCACATAACAATTTCTTTCACGGTATCTTTAATGCTCCATTCCTCACTCTCGTCAGGCTTTGAAAAGACCTTATAAAAGTCGAACGCCCAAACCGCCATCAAAAGAGCGGAAAACCCTCTCATAAGTGGCGCTTTAAACATAAAGAGAGATATAAAAAGCATTATCACAATAAGGGCATAAGCCCCGCACATAAGTATTGCATCGGTTAAAACCGCAAAAGCGCTTTTATATTCGCAGACCTTTTCCTCATGCTTCTCATAATAAGCATCAGATGCGAAATTGAGAACACACAGATTTTTAAGAGATTTGATGGAAAAATACAGCATTATAAGTGAAGAGGCAATACAGAATGCCCGAATGTCAAAACAAACCATAAAAATCGGAGCAATAACTGCAATTGCAAGAACGGTCAGTCTTTCCTTAACGGCCACATTTTTCCCCTCCCATCTGTACTTTTATATTATCAATTTGAAAAAATTTTCTCAACAATGTAACTTTAATAAAATAAAGGATTAATCATTCTTTAAAACTTTCGTAATCTTTTGGTAATATTTTTGCTCTTATGTAACAAAGGCGTAATAAAACTATTTACTTTTGTTTTCATTTGGTTTATACTTAATATATAAAAAAAAGGCGGTGAAGAGCCATAGAAGACAGATATTTAACCGTGAAAAAACAGAGCGAAGCTGAGCAAACCATCAAGCGCTCCCACTTTATTGCAACGGTCAAGCCAATCAAAACAGAGGAAGAGGCCCTTTCTCTCATAAATTCTTTAAAACAGAAATATTGGGATGCCCGACACAATGTTTACGCCTATATTTTAAGGGAAAACAATATTATGCGATACAGCGATGACGGAGAGCCGGCAGGAACAGGGGGCGTCCCCGTTCTTGATATGCTTAAAAAAGAGGGGCTTACGGATATAATCGTTGTTGTTACCAGATATTTTGGCGGAATTCTTCTGGGAACAGGGGGACTTGTCCACGCCTATTCCTCAACCGCAAGGCAAGGGGTTGACCAGGCAGGACGACTTCTTATGATAAGGTGCAAAAGCCTTACTCTTACCTGTGATTACACCCTTTGGGGGAAGGTCCAGAACGAGCTTTCCGCCTTTACCCACTCGGCTCTTCCACCCGAATATTCCGATATAGTTAAAGCTACGGTTTATATCCCCACAGAGGATGCAAACCGCCTTGAAAAAACCCTGATTGAAGCAACAAACGGCAAGATTTCGCTCTCCTTTGGAGAGGATGACTTCTTCGCCTTTGAAGAATAGACGGCTTTGCCCAGCCAAGAAAATTTTTCGGGCAGAAAGGTTAAAAAATGACAATAAACGAAAAACTTGCATCAGAACTTAATTTAAAACAGTGGCAGGTGGATAACACCGTTGCCTTAATCGACGAGGGAAACACTATCCCTTTTATTTCCCGTTACAGAAAAGAGGCAACAGGGGAGCTTAACGATGAGGTTCTCCGCAGCTTTTACGAAAGACTTATGTATCTTCGCAACCTTGAAGAAAAAAGAGCGGATATAAAGCGAATTATTGAGGAGCAGGGAAAGCTTACCCCTGAGCTTATCGAGAAGATTGATGCGGCGGAAAAACTTACCGAGCTTGAAGATATTTACCGCCCATACCGCCCGAAAAGGCGCACAAGAGCCACCGTTGCAAAGGAAAAGGGACTTGAACCTCTTGCAAAAATCATTATGGCTCAGGAAAAAACCGATAAAACCGTCGAAGAAATTGCAAGTGAATATATAAATGAAGAAAAAGAAGTTTTAACCTTCGAAGACGCTATCGCAGGCGCTCTTGACATTATTGCCGAAGAAATTTCCGACAACGCGGACTATCGCAAGTTTATCCGCGATATAACTTTCAGAAGCGGTATCCTTTCTTCCAAAGGCTCAACCGAGGAAGATTCTGTCTATGCAATCTACTATGATTTCTCTGAGCCTGTTACAAAAATTGCCTCCAATAGTTTTCTGGCAATCGACCGCGGGGAAAAAGAGAAGTTTTTGTCTGTTAAAATCGACTGCGACGAAGAAAAAATCCTTGATAGACTTAAAAAAAGGGAAATTTTGGGAATTACAGCTTTCAAGCCATATATTGAATCCGCAATCGAGGACAGCTATAAGAGACTTATCGCCCCGTCTATTGAGAGGGATATAAGAAACGAGCTTACAGATATTGCTCAGGAAAAGGCTATTGCAATTTTCAAGGTTAACCTCAAAAATCTTCTTTTGCAACCGCCTCTTAAAGACAAGACGGTTATCGGTCTTGACCCGGGATACAGGACAGGCTGTAAGGTTGGGGTTGTTGATGCAACGGGGAAGGTTTTGGACACAGGGGTTATTTTCGTAACTCATTCCACCGCCCAGTATGAAAGCGCAAAGGAATTTATCAAAGGCCTTATAAAGAAATATAATGTAAACTTAATCTCCATCGGCAACGGCACCGCGTCAAGAGAGACAGAGAAATTTGTTGCAGACACCCTTAAAGGAATGGAAGGGGTTAAATATATCATAACAAACGAGGCGGGAGCATCGGTTTATTCCGCATCAAAGCTTGGCGCAGAGGAGTTCCCTGACTTTGATGTTACCCAGAGAAGTGCCGTTTCAATCGCAAGACGCGCTCAGGACCCGCTCTCTGAACTTGTTAAGATTGACCCGAAATCAATAGGCGTTGGCCAGTATCAGCACGATATGAACCCTAAGCGTCTTGACGAGGCCTTAGGTGGCGTTGTTGAAGACTGTGTTAACAGCGTTGGCGTTGACCTTAATACAGCATCCGCGCCGCTTCTTGAATACATCTCAGGAATAAACTCATCAATTGCCAAAAATATTGTTTCTTACAGAGAAAAAGAAGGTAAATTCAAGAACAGAAACCAGCTTAAAAAGGTTGAAAAGCTTGGTCCTAAGGCATTTTTACAGTGTGCAGGCTTTTTAAGAATTCCTGAGGGCGATAATATTTTAGACAATACCTCAGTCCACCCTGAATCCTACGATTTTACCAAAACGCTCCTTAAAAAGACAGGCTATACAGAAGAAGATATTAAAAACGGCAACATAAAAGGCATCAAAGATAAGCTCTCCGATGCCGATATTAAAAAATTAAGCGAAGAAACAGGGGTTGGAGTTCCTACCATTGAGGATATTTTAAAGGAAATCGTTAAACCTGGCCGTGATATAAGAGAAAGCATAAATGCTCCTGTCTTAAAATCCGATGTGATGGACATAAAAGACATTAAAGCGGGAATGATTCTCCAAGGAACAGTGCGAAATGTTGTGGATTTTGGCGCTTTTGTGGATATTGGCGTGCATCAGGACGGACTTATCCATATTTCACGCCTTTCCGACAAGTTTGTCAAGCATCCGACAGATGTTGTTTCTATCGGCGACATCCTTGAAGTTGAGGTAATAGAAGTAGATTTAAACAAAAACAGAATTTCTCTTTCAAGGGTTATCAAAAAATAAATGTTTCACGTGAAACATTTTGAGTTTTTTACATTAAAACTATTGTATTATTTTCTATTTGTGCTATAATAAAAGGAAGAAAATCAAACTATTTTGGAGGAATTATGGGTAAGACAATTGCTATCGGCAACCAGAAGGGCGGAGTCGGAAAGACCACCACTGCCGTTAATTTAAGCGCCTGTCTTGGGGCAAAAAACAAAAAAACCCTTATAATTGACATTGATCCGCAGGGAAATACCACAAGCGGTCTTGGTCTTGACCCGAGAAACCTCAGTTCCTCTGTATATGACTGCATCATAAACGATATGCCAATGAGCGAGGCCATGGTAAAAACCGAGTTTGACAATCTTTGGATTTGTCCGTCAAACATTGACCTTGCAGGGGCAGAACTTGAACTTGTAGGCAAAGCAGACCGCGAATTTTTGCTTAAAGAGGCAATAAGCGAGGTTAAAGACGACTTTGACTTTATTATAATTGACTGTCCGCCGTCTCTTGGGCTTATAACCCTTAACTCTTTTGCAGCGGCAGACACCATTTTAGTCCCGATTCAGTGCGAATATTACGCATTAGAGGGGTTAAGCCAGCTTACAAACACCATTAGAATCATTAAAAAGGGCATAAATCCACCACTTGACATCGAGGGCGTTCTTCTTACAATGTTTGACGCCAGAACAAACCTTTCAATCCAGGTTGTTGAAGAAGTAAAGCGGTTTTTCGGGAAAAAGGTTTATGGCTCTATTATCCCGAGAAGTGTCCGTCTTGCCGAGGCCCCCAGCTTTGGCCAGCCTATTATAGTTTACGATAAGAATTCCAGAGGCGCCGAGAGCTATATGGAGCTTGCTCAGGAAGTTATAGATAATAATCGAGGAGTGAATTAAGTGGAAAAAGCAAAACAAAAAAGAGGCCTTGGAAAAGGTCTTGGCGCTTTGTTTACTGATGTTGAAGACAAAACTACGGCGGTAGATCTTATAAAAAACGAAGAATCATCAAAAGAGAGCGTTGTTTCTCTTAAAATAATTGATGTTGAGCCAAACCCTGACCAGCCGAGAAAGAATTTTGACAAAGAAGCCTTAGAAGCTCTTTCAGAATCCATTAAAACTCACGGCGTTGTTTCTCCGATTTTAGTTCGAAAATCAGAAAACGGAATGTATATAATCATCGCCGGAGAGCGCAGATGGAGAGCCTCAAAGCTTGCAGGGCTTAAAGAAATTCCTTGTATTATCAAGGATTATTCCTCCGAAGAGGTTATGGAGGTTGCTTTAATCGAAAACCTTCAAAGAGAGGATTTAAACCCAATCGAAGAGGCCGAAGGCTATAAAAAACTTATGGAAGCCTTCTCTTTAAATCAGGAGCAGATTGCGGAAAAAGTGGGCAAAAGCCGTAGTGCCGTTGCCAACGCCCTCCGTCTTAATAACCTTTCCTCTGCAATCAAAAAGATGGTTCAGGACAAAAAGCTTTCTCAGGGCCACGCAAGAACTCTTCTCTCCGTTGAAGACAAAAATATTCAGCTGGAAATCGCTGAGAGAATTATAAAGGAAGATTTAAGCGTTCGCCAGACGGAAGCTCTGGTTTCCTCACTTTTAAATAAGAAGCCGAAGAAAGTTCAGCCAAAAATTTCTCCCTCTTATAAAAATGTTGAAAAACAACTTGGAGATATTTTTAAGACAAAGGTAAAAATTTCCTCAGGCAAAAATAAGGGGAAAATCGAGTTTGAATTTTACAGCTCCGAAGATTTCGAACGCCTTTTGTTCGAATTTAAAAAATGATTGTTATGTAAACCAAACCCCGAAAAATGCACCTCTAAAATTGCCCTTTAAAACGGCTTTTGAGAATACCTTAGTGTGATTTCTTGTTTCAAACCCTAAAACCCTTTAAAACCCCGTTTTTTTGGATATTTTAGAGAGAACTTAAAAGGAGGACGAAAAAATGATAAAAAAAGACAAAAAACTTTTTGTAACTCTCATTTTGCTGTGTTTTATTGTTTTGGCTCTCGTTTTTTTCTTCTGGCTTTGTGAAGACCGAAGTGAAAGCTCCGTTAAAATTGAAAATCGGATAGAGAGTCTTGCGGAGCAAAATTCAGAACTTAATAAAGAGAACAAAAAACTTTCCGAAGAGATTGAAGAATTGGAAGAAGAAATTAATCTTTTGAAAAGCTCAGCGACTTCCTCGGAAAAAGGCAGTCTTATAACTTACCAGCAATCTATGATCGACCTTTCCGACATAAGCCTTTTAATTAAGGAAGGAAAATTCGAGGATGCAAAAAAAGAACTTTTAAAAATAAACACAAACGGATTTGATTTTACGGCTCTCTCTTTTTATGAAAGTCTTTGCCGTGAACTTAATATAAACGCCAAGTAAAAAGGAGAAAAAAGAATGATTGACATTAAAATTTTAAGAAACGAGCCTGAAAAACTTATTAAAGCTTTGGAAAGAAGAAAAGAAACAAGAGTTGATGTTGACGGTCTTCTCGCCCTTGATAAAGAAAGAAGAGAAATTCTTTATACTGTTGAGCAGATGAAGAACAAGCAGAACGAGGTTTCCAAGCAAATTCCTGCCCTTAAAAAAGAGGGAAAAGACACCGCCCCAATCTTTGCGGAAATGAAGGAATTATCCGATGAAATCAAGAAATGCGACGATAAAGTTCGTGATTTGGACGAGAAAATTCAGACAATTATGTATACAATTCCAAACATTGCAAATGAAACTGTCCCTGAGGGTGATACAGATGAAGACAATGTTGAAATAAGACGCTATTTAGAGCCAACTAAGTTTGATTTTGAGCCAAAAGCTCACTGGGATTTAGGCGAAGATTTAGGCATTTTAGACGCTGCAACTGCCGCAAAAATCACAGGAACACGCTTTACTGTTTATAAAGACAAGGGCGCAGCTCTTGAAAGAGCGGTTATCAACTTCTATCTTGACACACATACAAGACAAAACGGCTATACTGAGATTTTCCCACCATTTATGGTGCATAGAAACAGTATGATTGGAACAGGTCAGCTTCCAAAATTTGAAGAAGACGCTTTCAAAGTTTCAAATACTGACTATTTCTTAGTTCCAACCGCCGAAGTTCCTGTAACAAATATGCACAGAGACGAAATTTTAGACGGAAACGAGCTTCCTATTAAGTATTGCGCATATACAGCATGTTTCAGAGCTGAGGCAGGAAGCGCAGGCCGTGACACAAGAGGTCTTATCCGTCAGCACCAGTTCAATAAGGTTGAGCTTGTTAAGTTCACAAAACCTGAGGAATCCTATGCGGAGCTTGAAAAGCTTGTAGCAGATGCAGAGTCTGTATTAAAACTCTTAAAAATCCCATACCGTGTTGTTAAAATCTGTATCGGAGATTTAGGATTTACCGCGGCACTCAAATACGATATTGAGGTTTGGATGCCAAGCTACGGAAGATTTGTTGAAATTTCTTCTTGTTCTAACTTTGAAGACTTCCAGGCTCGTCGTGCTAACATAAAATATAAGAATTCTCCAAAGGATAAAGCACAGCTTGTTCATACATTAAACGGTTCAGGTGTTGCAATCGGCAGAACAGTTGCCGCAATCTTAGAAAACTACCAGAACGCAGACGGAAGCATCACAATCCCTGAGGTTTTAAGACCATATCTTGGCGGAATGGAAAAAATTGAAAAGTAAAAATAAAAAACACTCGGTTTTCCGAGTGTTTTTCTTTATTTTATCTTTCTTCCGGGATATTTTTTATCTGTTTTTGATATTTTTTTGATTATAACTAATTTTCGGACGGCATCTGAGTTTGGAATTTCAATTTCCTTTATTTCTTCGATTTTTCCGCCTAAGAGTTTTATTTTCTCTTTTGCCTCGTTAACCTCTTCTTCTATTTCAAATGCCTTCATAGAGATAAAATATCCGCCAACTTTAATAAATGGGAGTACATATTCAGCCAAAACTTTGAGCGATGCAACGGCGCGGGAAACTCCGACATCATATTTTTCACGATATTCTTCTTTTCGCCCAAATTCTTCGGCTCTTGCGTGAACACATTCTGTCTTATCAATGCCGATTTGTTCTCTAACTTCTTTTAAAAATGTTATTCTTTTATTAAGAGAATCCATTAAAGTTATGTCTAAATCAGGGCGCATAATTTTGAGCGGAACGCCCGGAAAACCTGCACCTGTTCCCACATCAATAACTTTTGCGTTTTCCTTTATTTCAGTATAAAAAAGAGGAGAAATGCTATCCGCAAAATGACGGACGGAAATGCCGTCTGAGTCGGTTATTGCAGTTAAATTCATTTTTTCGTTCCACTCTACCAAAAGAGACGAAAACTTTTCAAATTGATTTAACTTTTCCTCAGAAATTTTTCCACCAAATTTTTCTATACAATCTATAAATAAATCTCTGTTCATATACTTTTCCTTATAAAAAAATTACCGGTGCATTTAGCACCGGTATAATTTTTACTCTTCTACAGGAGCTCCTACTGGACAAACTGTTGCGCAGTTACCGCAAGAAATGCAAGCATCTGCATCGATTTCATATCTGTCAGCACCTTCTGTAATACATTCAACAGGACATTCGCTAGCGCAAACACCACAGCTGATACATTCTTCGTTGATAATGAAAGCCATTTATTTTCACCTCTTTAAAAATATATTTCCTTCTAGGTTATAATATATCATTTTTCTTTTTTTGTCAAGACTTATTAACATTTTACTTGTTAATTAACAACTAGGAAAATGTGGATAATTTTTTTACATTTACCTCATTGTGAAAACTGTTGATAATGAAACACAATTATAAACAAGTTTTAGTCAGGCAAAAAAGTCTCTTCTTTATAAGCTTTTTTAGCCTTTTCAACAGTTTAAACACCACCTACAACCACAGCCACCAAATAAATATTATAATTATTATATTTTTATAGAAAAAAATCAAATATTATTAAAAAAATCAAAAAAAATGCTTTATTTTTCGTTTTCAATATGTTATAATGTAAGTACGCATAGATTATTAAAGAGAGGTTTAAAGTTATGAAATTTTTATGTTCTCAAAATATCTTAAATGAAACCTTAAATATTGTTTCAAAAGCTGTTGC
>JAFQRU010000037.1 GCA_017409915.1 Clostridia bacterium | reverse complement strand
ATTAAGGGTGCCGTTTCTGCCTTTGATTTAAAGGATTTAGGCTGTCAGGTTGAGCTTTCCAATACCTATCATCTTCATCTCCGTCCGGGAGACGAGGTTGTTAAAAAAATGGGTGGCCTCCATAAGTTTATGAACTGGGACAGACCAATCTTAACAGACAGCGGCGGATTTCAGGTTTTCTCTCTTTCAAAGCTCAGAAAAATTCAGGAGGAGGGAGTATATTTCTCCTCACATATAGACGGCAGAAAGATTTTTATGGGCCCTGAGGAAAGCATGCAAATTCAGTCAAACCTTGGCTCAACAATTGCTATGGCGTTTGACGAATGTGTTGAAAATCCTTGTGAAAAAGGCTATGCCAAGGAAGCCTCTGAAAGAACGGTAAGATGGCTTAAAAGATGTATCGCGGAAATGAATTGTCTTAACTCTCTTGAAGGAACGGTTAACCCAAGCCAAATGCTTTTCGGTATCAATCAGGGATGCACTTTCAGGGATTTAAGAATTGATAATATGAAAGAAATTGCCGAGCTTCCTCTTGACGGCTTTGCAATCGGCGGACTTGCGGTGGGCGAGCCTGCTGAGGTTATGTATGACATAATCGAGGCGGTTGAGCCATTTGCTCCAAGCGACAGACCAAGATATTTAATGGGTGTTGGAACTCCTGTTAATATTATTGAGGCAGTTTACAGAGGCGTTGACTTCTTTGACTGCGTAATGCCAAGCCGAAACGCAAGACACGGGCATTTGTTTACCTCAGAGGGTATCCGCAACATTATGAATGTTAAGTATGAAACGGATGAGCTTCCTATTGACCCGAACTGTAACTGCCCTACTTGCAGAAACTTTTCAAGAAGCTATGTAAGACATCTCTTTAAAGCCGGGGAAATGCTTGGGATGAGACTTGCGGTTATGCACAACCTTTATTTCTATAACAATCTTATGCAGGAAATCAGAGACGCTCTTGATGCGGGCACTTTTGAGAGCTATCACAAAGAGAAAATTGAAATCCTCGGAAAAAGAATTTAAAATAGGGGTTGCAAAGAGGAAATAATTGGGGTATAATTATAAAAACGATTTTATGGAGGTAGAAAGATATGAATGGTGCAGCAGCAACAGGAACAACATACTATTGGGTAATGATGATTTTAATGGTGGTGGCTTTCTGGTTTATCCTTATAAGACCACAGAAGAAAAAGGAAAAAGAGCTTAAAAATATGCTCGCAGCTTTAAAGGTTGGCGACGAAGTTGCAACAATCGGCGGTATTCACGGCAAAATCGTAAAGATTAAAGACGATTTATTCGTGCTTGAATCAGGCGTTGGAACTAACAAATCAACAATAACAGTTGACAGAGGCGCAGTTTCAAGATTTTTGAAGCAGGCTCCTGAAAATAAGGAACCAGAACCAATGCTTGTTGACGGTGGGGTTATAGAACCAAAGGATGAAAAGGCTCCTAAGAAAACTAAAAAGTAATATAAGAAGTCTCCAAATCATATATTTTCAGTAAGATATGATTTGGAGGTTTTTTTATGGCAAGAACCGGTTACATAAAGGAAACAGAAGGAAAGCGGTTTGATATTATTCATACTGTAAAGAGTTTGGGGATTTCGTATATTTTTTCAATAATTCTGCTGTTTATCTTTTCGATTATTGCAACAATTTTTACTTTCGGAAGCGGCAGTATTAACATCGGTATAAGCGTTATAACCTGCCTGAGCGTTCTTCTTTGCGGATATATGACTGCAAAAGGAGTGGGAAGGGGCGGTCTTATAAACGGCGTTATTGCAGGCGTTTTCTATACGGTGCTTCTATATCTTATAGGTTGCCTTGTTATAAATGAGTTCAGTTTTAATTTTGCAACCATAATCGCAATCCTTTTAGGAATTGTCTGCGGAGGATTGGGCGGAGTTTTTGCCGTCAATACAAGAAGATACAGAAAATAAATAAAAATCCGCCTAGGGCGGATTTTTTAGTGTAAAAATTTACCCAAAAAAGGCTTGACTTAGGAGAAAGAAAAATATATAATGTTATATGTGCCAAAATGTAAATAATTAAACTTTAATAATATTAAGCGAAACGACAAAGGAGGAAACAAAGTGACGAAAAGTATTATTAAACTTTCGGCAATTGTTTTAGTAATCGCGGTGCTTACTTATCTTGCAATCTGCGGTTTTGCATTTACCGAAAAAGCACAAATTTATGGTATTAAATCAGAGGGTGGTATAACTCAGGGCCTTGACTTAAACGGCGGTAGTATTATCGTTTTCAAGGCTGAAAAGGAAAACCCTTCTGCAGAAGAAATGGATACAGTTGCAGCTCTTTTAAGAACCCGTCTTGATAATATGGGTTACACAGAAGCTGATATCTCTGTTCAGGGAAGTGACAGCGTTCGAGTTGAAATCCCATCTTTTGCAAGCCCGGAGGAAGCTGCGGCAAGCCTTGGTGCAACAGCACAGCTTAAATTCTATGACAACAGCGCTTTTGACCAAGAAGCAGGAACATTCCTGCCAACTGCAAAAGAGGTTTTGAACGGCGAACACATTAAGGATGCATCTTCTCAGTATGGTGCAACAAGCGACCTTGGAAGCGCAAGCTACTATGTTCAGCTTGAACTTACAGAAGACGGAAGAAAAGCATTCTATGATGCAACAAGCAAAAATGTTGGACAGCCTATCTATATTATGATGGACAATGCAATTATTTCTGCTCCTGTTGTTCAGACTGCAATTAACGACACAACCTGTATCATCACAGGCGACTTTACTCAGGAAGAAGCTAAAAACCTTGCGGCTAACATCAAGTCAGGTCAGCTTCCATTCAGTTTAAGTGTTACAGAAATGAGAGCTGTTAACCCAACTCTTGGTGCAGACGCATTAAGCAAAGCGGTTACAGCAGGTATCATCGGTCTTATCCTGGTTATGCTCTTTATGATTTTATTATACAGACTTCCAGGATTTATGTCTGCTCTCGCCCTTGTTGCTTACATCGACATAGTTCTTCTTCTTTGTGCTAACCTTCATATCAACCTTACCCTTCCTGGTATTGCAGGTATTATCTTAGCTGTTGGTATGGCGGTTGATGCCAATGTTATCATATTCGAAAGAATTAAAGAAGAACTTGTTAACGGCAAGGGAATAAGAACTTCCGTTGAAGCAGGCTTTAAGAATGCTCTCAGCGCGGTTATTGACTCTAACATAACAACAATTATTGCGGCAATTATTCTTATGGTTTTAGGAACAGGCACAATCAAGGGCTTTGGAACAACACTTTTAATCGGTGTTGTTGTATCAATGATTTCTGCAATATTCGTTACAAGATTCTTGCTCCGCAGAGCACTTGAACTTGGTGTTTCAAACATCTGGCTCTATGGCGTAAGCAAGAAGAGAATTGCAAAAGAGGAGGGACAGGCTAATGCTTAAAATAGTTCAGCACAAGAAAATATATGTTGGGATTGCTTTGGCGTTAGTCATTGCAAGTATTGTTTCTCTCTTAATTCAGGGCTTTGCTCTTGATACTGACTTTGCAGGCGGAACAGCTATAACATACACAGTTTCAGAAAAAGTAACAGAAGACGAAGTAAGAGCTCTCGTTAAAGAAGCTTTCGGCAAAGATGCTTCTATGGTTCGTATAACAGGCGAAAATATCGATATTGAAGTTGGTCACGACACAAAGCTTTCCGATAAGGAAAATGTAGAAAAAGCCAACGCTGCTATCGAAGTTTTAAACCATAAAGTAGCAGAAAAATGGGGTAAGCTTTCAGTTATCGTTGATGAAAACGGCGCTCCAATCACAGCAACAGGTGCTGCAACAACAGACCAGAAATTTGAAAACACAAAGCTCTACACAGAGATTACAGCCGAAGAAGCAAACAAGCAGGTTATAAGCCACGAGGGATACTCTTATTTCGTAGAGGGAGTTGCAAAGTCCGAGCTTAATGTGGTATCTTCTTCAACTGCAAGAAACCTTGCAAAATCTGCGGTGGTTATGTCAATCCTCGCTGCTATTGCGATCTTAATCTATGTTGCAATCAGATTTGATTTCACATCTGGCGTTTGCGCAGTTATTGCACTTGCTCACGATATTATCGTTCTTTGCGGCATTTATTCAGTGCTCAGAATTAAGATTGATACAAACTTTATTGCAGCGCTTCTTACAGTTCTCGGTTACTCTATCAATAACACAATCGTTATCTTTGACAGAATCAGAGAGAACACAAGAAGAGCAAGAAAGGAAACATATTCCGAAATTGCAAATGCAAGTATAAACAGCACTCTCAAGCGCTCTATAAACACAACAATTACAACACTTTTAACAATCGGAGCGGTTTATGTTCTCGGCGTTTCCTCAATCAAGGTATTCGCTCTTCCGATTATTATCGGTATCTTAGTAGGAACATATTCTTCAATATTTGTTTCAGGCTCAATCTGGGCAACCTGGAAAGATGCTGCAGTTAAGAATAAAAGAAAATAAAAGCTTTTTTAAGGCACCTCAAAAGAGGTGCCTTGTTTTTTTGAAAATTTTGTCATAAATAATAAAAATATGTTTTAAAAATACTTGCATTCAAATAAAAAAAGAGATATAATAATTATATATTAAGTTAAACATGACAAGGTGAAGTTATGAATCTTACAATGCTTACGGATTTTTATGAAATAACAATGGCAAACGGTTACTTGGAGCACGGAATGGGCGAGAAAAAAGCCTATTTCGATATGTATTTCCGCAAAGTTCCCGATGGGGCGGGCTTTGCCATTATGGCGGGCGTTGAACAACTTGTTGAATACCTTAAAAATCTTAAGTTTGAAAAAGATGATATAGATTATCTTAGGAGAAAAGGCCTTTTCTCGGATGAGTTTTTGAAATATCTTGAAAACTTTAAGTTCGAGTGCGATGTATGGGCGATTCCTGAGGGAACCCCAATCTTCCCTAACGAGCCTATCGTTACTGTAAGAGGACCTCTTATCCAGGCTCAGTTCATTGAGACTATGATTCTTCTTACCATAAATCATCAAAGCCTTATCGCCACAAAGTGTAACCGTATTGTCCGTGTGGCAGAAGGAAGACCAGTTATGGAATTTGGTTCCCGCCGTGCCCAAGGTTATGACGGGGCGATTTACGGGGCGAGAGCGGCTTATATCGGCGGCGCAGTTGGAACTGCCTGCACCATTTCAGATAAAATGTTTTCAGTTCCGGCTCTCGGAACAATGGCTCACAGTTGGGTGCAGTCCTTTGATACGGAATTTGAAGCGTTTTGCGCTTATGCAAGAACCTATCCCGATTCCTGCACACTTTTAGTTGACACCTATAATGTTTTAAAATCGGGTGTGCCAAATGCAATTCGTGCCTTTGACGAGATTTTAAAGCCGATGGGAAAACGGCCTGCAGGGATAAGAATTGACAGCGGTGATATAACTTATCTTTCCAAGAAAGCGAGAATTATGCTTGATGAGGCGGGATACAGCGATGTTAAAATTGTGGCATCCAATTCCCTGGACGAATATATCATTGAAGATATTTTAAAGCAGGGCGCAAAGGTTGACTCCTTTGGAGTTGGGGAAAGACTTATAACCTCCAAATCCGAGCCTGTTTTCGGCGGAGTTTACAAGCTTGTTGCTATGGAAGAGGGCGAAGATATTGTTCCTAAAATAAAGGTGAGCGAAAATGTTGCCAAAATAACAACCCCTTGCTTTAAAAAGGTATACAGACTCTTTTCAAAAGAAACAGGGATGGCAATTGCCGATGTTTTAACTCTCCCTGATGAGAAGATTGAGGGCGAGAGCTATGAAATCTTTGACCCAAATAACACATGGAAGAGAAAAATCGTAACGAACTTTACGGCGAAAGAACTCATGGTGCAGATTTTTAAAGAGGGCGAGTGCGTTTATGACTCCCCTGACTTAGAAGAAATTAAAAACTACTGCAAGGATGAGGTGGACAAGATATGGGAGGAAGTAAAGAGATTTGAAAACCCCCATGAATACTATGTAGATATGTCCCAGAAGCTTTGGGATATCAGATATAATT
>JAFQRU010000036.1 GCA_017409915.1 Clostridia bacterium | reverse complement strand
TGCAACTGGGGTTTATAACTCCGATAAGGCACTTGGGAAGCTTGCCGAATTTGTCGATAGCCGTGACAAAGAGACAATCCTCATATTCTTCGGCGACCACCTTCCAAACCTTGGGGAAAATAAAGGCGCATACCGAGAAAGCGGATTTATCGAAAAGGACGAAATGAGTGATGAGGACTGGGAGAAAATTTTAAGAACGCCATTTTTGATTTACAGCAATTTCCCGCTTAATGAGGGGGAAATATTAAAAGCAGGAAAGGATAATCTTATTTCCTCATACAGCCTTTTAACAGGCGCCTGCGAGCTTATAGGAGCGCCCAAAACGCCGTTTATGGAGTTTTTAAGCGAATATAACAAAGCAATTTCATACTATAACGCAAGACTAAAAATCACGCCCAATAAAATTCAAAAAAGATATATAAACGGGCATAAACTTATAACTTATGACTTAATCCACGGCGAGAAATATATAAAAGAGCTTGATTAACATCAAGCTCTTTTTTCTTTTAAAATTATTTCGCTCCGCTTATATTCTGCTGGGGTTACTCCCATATACTGTTTGAAAAGCCGATAGCCGTAGGAGATATTATTTACGCAAACCTTACGACAAGCTTCTTCAAAGGGAGTGCCTGATATTTGCATTATTTCTGCAATTCTTAAAACCTTTTCTCTCCCAATATATTTTGCGATGGTTATACCATTAACCTGACGGAAGCAGGAGTTTATATAATTGGGAGTTTTGTTAAGATTTTCTGCAATATCTTCCAGAGAAATTTTTTCGCAAATATGCTCCTCAATATAGTTTTTAACCTGCCTGCTTATCTTTTCCGAGGAGGGACTGCAGCGTATTTCTTTTCGGTAATTCTGTGCATAAGCGTTCATCTTTTGTAAAATTCCAAGAACTTTCAAAGAAGCGGCAAAGGTGTTCAGGTCCGAAGACCTTTCAAGCTCCGTTATAATAGAAATAAGCTCTCGGCGGATTTCTTCTGCTTTACTTCCCGGCGGTACAACAAGAGGAAGAATAATCCCCTCTTTGTCAGGCGGCGGATTGATGTCTTTAATGATTTCAAGGTCATAGTCCATACCCACCTGAACGGTGAAGCATTCGTTGTTTTTATCAATTCCGTATAAATGAACGGGCAGATCGCGGAACACAAGAAAAATGCTTCCTTCAAGAATATTATAGGTACGGTCGTAAAGCTCCATACGGAAATTACCGCGGATATTACAAACAATTTCAAAGCTCCTTGACGTTTTTTTGTAGTGGGCGGAATATTCTTTAGAACTGAAATGATGGGCAAAGCCTATCTGCGGCACAGAGTCAAACTGCAAAAAACTATAATACATATTTTTCACCTCTTTTTATATTATAACACATAGTTGTTGTTTTGTATAGTATAAGTTGTTTTGTATATTGAAATGATCGATTTCCAATGATAAAATAAGTGTAAAATAAAGTGTCATCACTTAAAAGTAGGAGAGAAATTATGAAAAAAGCGTATTTTTTTATTGATGATGTTATTTGGTGCTTAAGAGACCTTGCAAGAAATAAGCCTGCATCTTTATTTGATGTTCCGTTCTTCAAGGCTTTGAAAGAGGCGCACGACCGCTACGGAGTAAAGACACAGCTCAATCTTTTCTATCGTACGGACTATGCCTATGGTTATGACGAATTTACTTTGGCAGAAGTTCCGGATACATACAAAAAAGAGTGGGAAGAGGCGTCCGACTGGCTCAAGCTTTCATTCCACGCAAAACAGGAGTTCCCTGATTATCCCCATGTCAATGCAAGCTATGAGGATGTAAAAAGAGTATTTGAAGATACCCACAGAGAAGTGGTTCGTTTTGCCGGAGAAAAGACATTTGCTTACGGACTTGTGCCACACTGGCTTCCTGTCAGCAAGGCAGGTGTAAAGGCTCTGCGCGATTGCGGAGTTAAGCTTATGAACGCAACTCATGGGGGAGATACAAAGGAATTTGACGGAGATGCAAATTCTCTTCCTTACGGCCATGCCTTCCGCCTTTTGCAAAATCGTCAGCCGGAGACAAAGGTGTTTACACGTACAGGCAGAGATGTTGCAATAGCGAGATCTATCTGTGCTTATAATCATATTCCGGAAGACCATCCGGCGGCAAGCGGAACAGATTTTTCCTTGTATTATGATGAAGAGACAGATATGTATTTTAAGAATTTTACGGAAACTGTTCTCAATCTCACTCCTTATGATAAAATTGAATCTGATATTGCTCCGCTTCTGGGGAATGAGTATATAGGTATAGCAGACCATGAGGAATATTTCTTTGAGGATTACTGCGCATATCAGAGCGATTATGCAGAAAAAATCTATAAAATGGGCGAAATTCTGAAAGAAAACGGATATGAATTCTTCTTTATTGAAGAAATGATAAAATAGGTGTAGTATGCTTAAAATATTTTTTGCCTCTCTTGGCCCTATGATGACAATGTTTGCATATATAGCAATAGGGTTTTTTATGCGGAAAAAGAATCTTCTTCCGGAAAATACAGGAATGGTTCTTTCAAGACTGGAAACAACCTTGCTCATTCCTGCAGTAATTTTTTCCACTATGCTTGAATACGGAACGGCAGAGGTTTATATTGCCAATTTTTCGATAATTCTTTACGGCGGAATTGCAATTGCTTTCGGCGTTGTTTTTGCGGTTATCTTATCCGTATTTTTTGCGAAAAAGGACAAGTATAAAAAGAAAATCTACCGCTATGCGTTAACCTTTGCCAATGCCGCCCATGCATACCCCATTGTCCCCTTGATAATGGGCGGGGACAAGGCACTTTTTCACTATTGCCTTTTCCTTCTTCCGACATATTTTGCGACCTATTGCTACGGAGTTCCTATGCTTATTCCGAAAGAAAATAAAAGCAAAAATCCCATAATAAATCTTCTTAATCCAACTATTATAGCGCTGATTTTGGGATTTACTTTTTCTGTGACAGGGGTAAAGACATGCATTCCTGATTTTGCTGTTTCGGTAGCTTCTTCTCTTAAAGGATGCTCCGGACCCCTTCTTATGTTTTTAACAGGATTTATAATTGCAGGCTTTGATTTTGGGGAAATTCTGAACAATAAAAAAGTATATATTGCAACAATTCTGAGGCTGTTTATTATCCCTGCAATTATAATGGTGATATTATATTTTCTGGGAGCGTCAAAGGATATTCTCGGATACGCCCTGTTTGGATTTGGTTGTCCGTTGGGACTGTTTACGGTGGTAATTCCTGCATCTTATGAAAAGGATACGCGGATTGGAAGCGGTATGGCGGCGATTTCCTGTACGGCATCAATGCTTTCCCTGCCAATTATGTATGCCCTGTTGAATACTGTTTTATAGTCAAAAAAGAGCTTAACTCTCGTTAAGCTCTTTTTTTGTTTGGATAGGAATTTGCATTCCGCTGTGGTCAATTTTATAGTTATCTTTCAAGATAAGTTCGGATATGGGAACAATTTTATAACCATCTTTTTGTAATTTTTCCAAAATAGTCGGCAGCGCCTTTGGGGTATTTTTTGCGGCATTATGGAAAAGAACGATGGAACCGGGTTTAACCTTGCTTGTAACCCTTTCTGTAATCTCCTCGGCGGAGAGGTCCTTCCAGTCTAAACTGTCCACATCCCATTGGATTGTATAGTGTCCGCTCTCCCGCATAGCGCCAATAACCGCGTTGTCATAATCTCCATATGGTGCGCGGAACAGAGTTGGTTTCTTACCTGTTATCTTCTTGATCTTTTCGTCGCACTTCGTAACCTCTTCAATCATCTGCTCCTTGGAAAGCGAGGTCATATGAGGATGGGAATTTGAATGGTTCATAATTTCGTGTCCTGCGTCGGAAAGCTGCTTCACGGACTCAGGGTATTTATCAACCCAGCTTCCGACTACGAAAAATGTCGTCTTAACTTTGTATTTTCCAAGAATATTTATAAGCTCTTCTGTATCCTCGTTGCCCCAGGCGGCATCAAAGGAAATGGAAATAACTTTTTCGTCTTCCGGTTTCTCAACACAGTATATGGGTAAATCCCGCTCGGCAGTTGCAGTTGGGGTTGTTGCAGACCGCCCTAAAACAACGGCGAGAGTGAGAAGAACACAAAGGAAAAGTGCCGTCAACCCCCGCTTTTTATTTATCACCCAGATTTTCATTTTTACACCTCCGTATAACCAATATATTAGGGGAATTATGCTTTTAGAATGGGGATAAAATGCCTTTTTGGTAAAAATATTTAAAATCCTTAAAAAAACAGCGACTTTTTTTGTAGAAAATGGTCGATTTAGTTGACTTTCAGGGACTTTTATGATAGAATTATATAGTATAATGGACGAATTATGGGGAGGTATACTCTTATGTTCAAATTCATCAAAAGATTCGGGGATATTTTTCTATCGATTATAGGACTTATTGTCTGCATAATCCCTATGATTTTCATTGCAATAGCAATAAAGCTTGATTCAAAAGGCCCAGTTATTTTCAAGCAGAAACGCTTAGGAATGGGCGCAAAAGAGTTTTACATATATAAATTCAGGACAATGGTTACAGATGCGGAAAAAGGAGGAGTTTATTCTGATAATAATGACCCTCGC
>JAFQRU010000035.1 GCA_017409915.1 Clostridia bacterium | reverse complement strand
TTTTGCGCTGATATAGTTTTCATAGTTTTTCCCAACAATAAAATACTGGATAATCCCAACCAGAATCCCGGGGTAAAAAAGAAGTTTCAGATGTTCCCAGACGCTCTCGTTTACATTTAGAAAAAAGCCGGTCCAAAGAGGCTTGCCACCTATAAAATCAAATAAAAAATGCAGCGGTATTGAAAGCAAAAAGCAAATTCCTGCCCCAATCCACTCCCATCTTACAAGTTTTTTATCCATGCTCTCCCTCCTTTATATAATTTTTATTCATAAAAGAGTGTTTGTATAACAAATTATGGGCAAAAAAATAAAGCCTCTTTTTGAGGCTTTATTTTTATTCAAGTCCTTCCTGGATTTTAGCAACTTCCAGCATTATGGCACATTCAATTCGCTTTTTGAAAAGTTCACAGCCATATTCATAAACTCCGGTTATTGAGCCAGTCGCATGATAAGCATTTGCCGCACATCCGCCACTGCAATAAAGCTTTGCCCAGCAATCCTTACACTCTTTTCTTGCGTAGGCATTGCAGAGCTTAAACTCATCCCTGACATCAGTATTTGTAACACCCTTCCAGATGTCTCCCATGCTGTATTTCTCATCGCCAACAAACTGATGACAAGGGAAAAGTTCTCCCCAAGGAGTTACTGCCATATATTCAGTTCCCGAACCACAGCCGGAAATTCGCTTGTAGATACAAGGCCCCCCTGACAGGTTAATCATATAGTGATAGAAAGTGAAACCGTTTTTCTCTCGGCTTCTTTTAAGCATTTCCTTAGCGAGAATTTCATACTGCTCAAATAAAATCGGTAAATCTTCCTGAGTTAAGGCATACGGGTCATCGGGAGCACAAACAACAGGTTCCATCGAAAGTTCCTTAAAGCCCATATCTGCCATATGGAAAATATCATTGGTAAAATCAACATTATTATGAGTAAAAGTTCCCCGCATATAATATCCGCGATTTCCTCTCTTCTCAATAAAATGCTTAAACTTCGGAAGAATTAAGTCATAGCTTCCCTGGCCGTTTACAGTTTTTCTGAGGCTGTCGTGAACTTCTTTTCTTCCGTCAAGGCTGAGCACAACATTATGCATTTCGCGGTTCGCAAAATCGATAACATCGTCATCTAAAAGGACACCGTTTGTGGTAAGGGTAAATCTGAAATTCTTATTATGCTCTTTCTCGATTTCTCTCGCATATTTGACAATTTCTTTGCAGACATCCCAGTTCATTAACGGCTCGCCACCAAAGAAATCAACTTCAAGATTTTTGCGGTTTCCCGAATTTTCAATAAGAAAGTCGATAGCTCTTTTGCCCACTTCAAGGCTCATAAGCGCCCTGTCGCCATGGTATTTACCCTGACTTGCAAAGCAATAATCACAATTTAAATTGCAGGTATGGGCAACATGAAGACAAAGAGCCTTAATATCCGTATGACGGTTTTTCAAATCAAAAGCTTTGTCCTCATAAACATCCTTTGAGTAAAGCTTTCCGTCATTTTTAAGTTCTTCGATATCTTCAAAAACCTCATCAATATCCCTTTGAGTAATATTTTCTTTTTTATATTTATCAAGGATAAATGAAGAAATCTCCTCTCTGGATTTTTCTTCATACATTTCAATTATATCATAAGACAGCTCATCAACCAGATGCACCGCCCCGGAAAAAACATCCAAAACAATGTTATATCCGTTTAATTTATACTGATGTATCATTTTAACGCCTTTCCAAAAAAATGGGGCCATAGCAATGCTACAGCCCCTGATTTTAAATCAAATTACTTGCTGCTTACGCACTTTTCACATTCCTGGTTAGCAACGCCGCAGGATGTTTTACAAGCAGACTGACAAGATGTCTGGCATTCGCCACAACCGCCGTCTTTAACGCTCTTTGTAAGGTCGCGAGTTTCGATTGTCTTAATTCTGTTCATTTTAAGCATCTCCTTTACGAATTTCGGTTTTTTATTATTATAACATACAAATTTATCCGTGTCAACAATTTAAATCACTAAATACCCTACTTTTTTATAGTTATATTATCCTTAAAACCCTTGACAATTGTGGGGAAAAGCCGTATAATGTTTCTATCTATGATGCTATAAGTTTAGTTCTTATAGCACCGTTTTATATCCGTTATTTTAAGGAGAGATTTTATGAGCAATGTAACCGAAATTTTCAGCTCTATGGTTTTTGACGATACCGTTATGAGAGAACGGCTTCCCGAAGAAACCTATATGGCTATGCAAAAGACAATTCAAGACGGCAGAAAGCTTGATATTACTATTGCTAATGTTGTTGCAACAGCCATGAAAGACTGGGCTATCGAAAAAGGCGCAACTCACTTTACTCACTGGTTCCAGCCTTTAACAGGTGTTACTGCTGAAAAGCATGACAGCTTTATCTGTCCTACAAAAGACGGAAAAATTATTATGGAATTTTCAGGCAAAGAACTTGTTAAAGGAGAGCCTGATGCATCTTCTTTCCCATCAGGCGGTATCAGAGCCACATTCGAAGCAAGAGGTTATACAGCCTGGGACCCGACTTCATATACATTTATAAAAGATGATACATTATGTATTCCAACAGCGTTTTGCGCCTACGGTGGAGAGGCTCTTGATATGAAAACCCCTCTTCTTCGTTCTATGGAGTATATCGGCAAACAAGCTCTTCGCGTATTAAAGCTTTTCGGAAACGAAAATGTTACATCCGTTAAGACAACCGTTGGACCTGAACAGGAATACTTCCTCATTCCAAAAGAGCTTTTTGAACAAAGAAAAGATTTGGTTTATACAGGCAGAACTCTTTTTGGTGCAAAGCCTCCAAAGGGTCAGGAGCTTGACGACCACTATTTTGGTCAGATAAAGCCACGAGTTAAGGCATATATGAAAGACCTTAACAAAGAGCTCTGGAAACTTGGAATTTTATCCAAGACAGAGCATAACGAAGGCGCTCCATCTCAGCACGAGCTTGCTCCTATTTTTACAACAACAAATATTGCCTGTGACCATAACCAGCTTACCATGGAGCTTATGCAAAGAGTGGCAAAGAAACACGATTTGGTTTGCCTTCTCCACGAAAAACCTTTTGCTGGCGTAAACGGAAGCGGTAAGCATAATAACTGGTCTCTTTCCTCAAACACAGGGGT
>JAFQRU010000034.1 GCA_017409915.1 Clostridia bacterium | reverse complement strand
CGTTGCGACTTTAATGTTCCGATTAAAGACGGCAAAATCACAGACGAAACAAGAATCATCGGTGCACTTCCAACAATCAAGAAGCTTATCGACGACGGCGCAAAGGTTATCCTTTGTTCACATATGGGTAAACCAAAGGGCGAACCAAAGCCAGAGCTTTCTCTCGCTCCTGTTGCAAAGAGCCTCAGCGCTCACTTAGGCAAGGAAGTTATTTTTGCAGCTGACGATAATGTTGTTGGCGAAAACGCAAAGGCTGCTGTTGCGGCTATGAATGACGGCGATGTTGTTCTTCTTGAAAACACAAGATACAGAGCAGAAGAAACAAAGAATGTTGATGAATTTTCTCAGGAACTTGCTTCTCTTGCCGATATCTTCGTAAACGACGCATTCGGCACAGCTCACAGAGCTCACTGCTCTAATGTTGGCGTAACAAAGTATATTGATACTGCTGTTGGTGGTTACCTTATCAATAAGGAAATCGAATACTTAGGAAACGCAGTTAATAATCCTGTTAGACCACTCGTTGCAGTTCTCGGCGGATCTAAGGTTTCATCTAAGATTTCTGTTATCAATAACCTCTTAGAAAAGGTTGACACTCTTATCATCGGCGGCGGTATGGCATATACATTTATGAACGCTCTCGGCGAAGAAGTTGGCGATTCTCTTTTAGAAGCAGATTATCTTGAATATGCAAGAGAAATGATGAAGAAGGCAGAAGAAAAAGGCGTTAAGCTCTTAATCCCTGTTGACACAGTTGTTGCAAAAGACTTTGACAACGACGCTGAAAGCAAGACAGTTGCTCGTGGCGGAATTGAAAAAGGCTGGCAGGGTCTTGATATCGGCGAAAAGACAATCGCTCTTTATAAGGACGCATTAAAGGACGCAAAAACTGTTGTTTGGAACGGACCTATGGGCGTATTTGAAATGCCAAACTTTGCAAAGGGTACAAATGCAATCGCTTTAATGCTTGCTGACCTTGATGCAACAACAATCATCGGCGGTGGCGACAGTGTTGCTGCTGTTAACCAGGCAGGCCTCGGGGATAAGATGAGCCACATTTCAACAGGTGGCGGTGCTTCCCTCGAATTCTTAGAAGGCAAAGACCTTCCGGGTATTGTTGCTCTTAACGATAAATAATTTTTGAATAAGGAGATACTGAAGATGGGAAAATATATTATTGCAGGTAACTGGAAAATGAATAAGTTACCAAGCGAAACTTATGATTTTGTTAAAGAGGTTGCAAAAGTAACAGAAGGTGCAAAGTGCGAAGTTGTTTGCTGTGCGCCTACTGTTTGTTTAGCTGAAGCAGTTCGCGCTGCAAAAGAAACACATGTTAAAATCGGTGCTGAAAACCTTCATTTTGAAGACAAGGGCGCTTTCACAGGCGAAGTTAGTGCGGATATGTTACTTGATTTAGGGGTAGACTATGTTATAATCGGTCACTCTGAAAGAAGACAGTATTTTGCTGAAACTGATGAAACAGTTAACCTTAAAACTAAGAAGGCTCTCGAAAAAGGCCTTATCCCAATCGTTTGC
Source organism: Clostridia bacterium (assembly GCA_017409915.1). Taxonomy (GTDB): domain Bacteria; phylum Bacillota; class Clostridia; order Monoglobales; family Monoglobaceae; genus SIG454. The sequence continues at coordinate 7,576 of JAFQRU010000034.1, read as the reverse complement.
GTTGGTGAAAGTCTTGAAGAAAGAGAAGCTGGAATTACAATGGATTTAATTGCAATCCAGACAAAGAAAGCTTTTGCCGGCATCAGCGAAGAAGATGCAAAGAAAGTTGTTGTTGCTTATGAACCAATCTGGGCAATCGGCACAGGTAAAACGGCAACAGCTGATCAGGCTCAGGAAGTTTGCAAAGGCATTAGAGACATCCTCGCTGACCTTTACAGCAAGAAAGCTGCTAAGGAAATAACAATCCAGTATGGCGGAAGTATGAACGATGCTAACGCTGCTGAACTTCTCTCCAAGAAAGACATCGACGGCGGTTTAATCGGCGGTGCAAGCTTAGTTGCTGACAAGTTCGCAGTAATCGTTAAGGCTGCAAAATAAGACAAATAAAGAGTGAGGCGGACAAAAAAGTTCGCCTCAATTTATGAAAGGACAAAATCTATGAAAAAACCTTATGCTTTAATCATAATGGACGGCTTTGGAGTAAATGAGAGAGAATTGGGTAATGCTATAAAAGCAGCTAAAACTCCAAATATTGATAAACTTATGGCGTCTTGCCCGAATACTGTTATCCACGCATCAGGTATGGATGTTGGTCTCCCTGAGGGCCAGATGGGTAACTCAGAAGTTGGTCACACCAACATCGGTGCAGGAAGAATTGTTTATCAGGAGCTTACAAGAATAACAAAGTCAATAAATGACGGCGATTTCTTCGAAAATGAAGTGCTCTTAGAGGCAGTTGAAAACTGCAAGAAAAACGGCTCTGCTCTTCACCTTATGGGGCTTTTATCAAGCGGCGGTGTGCATAGCCATAACACTCATTTATACGGCCTTTTGGACCTTGCCAAGAAAAACGGCTTAAAGGATGTTTTCGTTCATTGTTTCTTAGACGGTCGAGATGTTCCTCCGTCATCAGGTGCAGACTTTGCATCAGAGCTTGTTGAAAAAATCCGTGAGAAAGAAATCGGCAAGATTGCAACGGTTATGGGAAGATATTATGCAATGGATAGAGATAACCGTTGGGAAAGAGTTGAAAAAGCTTATAATGCAATGGTTTTAGGCGAAGGAAACTATGATACTTCCGCAGTTTCCGCTATCCAGAAATCATATAATGAAGATATTACAGACGAGTTTGTTGTTCCAACTGTTATAACAGACGATAATGGTGCACCTCTTGGCAAAATTAAGGAAAACGACAGCGTTATTTTCTTTAATTTCCGTCCTGACCGTGCAAGAGAAATAACAAGAACAATAGTTGATGAGGCTTTTGAAGGCTTTAAGAGAGATTTCTTTAAGACATACTTTGTTTGTATGACACAGTATGACGCTTCTATGCCAAATGTCAATGTTGCATTTAAGCCACAGACCTTAGAGAATACTTTCGGCGAATATATAAGCAAGAAGGGTTTAAGACAGCTTAGGATTGCGGAAACTGAAAAGTATGCCCATGTAACATTTTTCTTTAACGGCGGTGTTGAAAAGGAATATGACGGGGAAGACAGAGCGCTTATCAATTCTCCAAAGGTTGCAACCTATGATATGCAGCCTGAAATGAGCGCATTTGAGGTTACAGACGAGGTCGTTAAGAGAATTGAAAGCGGAGATTATGATGTTATAGTCTTAAACTTTGCAAACTGCGATATGGTTGGTCATACAGGGGTTTTTGAGGCGGCAGTTAAGGCTGTTGAAACAGTTGATACCTGCCTTGGAAGAACTGTTGATGCAATCGAAAAAATGGGTGGCGTAGCCCTCATTACAGCTGACCACGGCAACGCAGACCAGATGATTGATTATGACACAAACGGAGCCTTTACTGCCCACACAACAAATGTTGTTCCTCTTATTTTAGTTGGCGAGGACAAGAAGCTTAAAACAGGAAGACTTGCTGACCTTGCTCCAACAATGCTTGACCTTATGGGCCTTGAAAAGCCACAGGAAATGACAGGCGAAAGCTTAATAGTTAAATAAAACAAAAAGGAGAGGAAAACCTCTCCTTTTTATGTTTTATTTTAAAAAAATACTTTACAAACGAAAAAAAGTGTGATAGAATATATTTTGTTGTGGGGGTATAGCTCAGTTGGGAGAGCACCTGCCTTGCAAGCAGGGGGTCAAGAGTTCGACTCTCTTTATCTCCACCAAAAAAGCGACTTGTTTTAACAAGTCGCTTTTTTCGTTTATAAAATTTTATTTATCGCACCGATATAATCTGTAAAGGTTGTTGAGAAAACATAGTTTACTATGAGAAGCTCGTCAATGTCATATTCTGCTTTTAAGTCAGCAATCTTTCCGTAATAGCTTCTTGGGTCAATGACTAAAATTTCCTCATAGTTCTCAGTAAGGAGCGGAAGAAGAGCATTTGCGTAAGAATCTTTTATAACGAGCAGGGTTTTTCCGTTTTTGTTATTTGTTTCAATTCTTGCAAAGGCGTGGTCCCCGCCCATAAAAATACTGTATAAAGCAGGAGCAGACGGGTCAGGGATTGAATAAATCTTTGGCTGATAAGAAACGATATTCCCCTCGGCGTCAGGGCCTTTTGCCTGTATGGTGTAATTTTCATTCCCCATAAAATATTCAATATCGTCGGCAAACTTACTGTATGTCGGCTCGTTTGCCTGGTTGTATAAATACCCTAAAAATCCGCTGAGTTTCTCATGTTTAAATTCATCAAGAGGAGTTGCTTTATCCCCAACTGTTTCCATTAAACGCTCATAAGCGAGATATGCGCCTCTCTGAGTCCAATGGTGGTCGGTTTTAAAGTAGATATAGTCCCCTTTGTTTTCCTTTAAGCTGTCGTAAATATTAACGGTTTTAAAGCCTTTAAGACCGCCATAAATGTTCTCGATTGTCTCTTTCTGGCTGTCAGCATAGTGCCTGTATTCGCTTTCGTCAAATTCAAGCTGAGTCGGGGCAAGCATTATATATTTTTCGCAGTCAAGCTCGTCTGAAAGCTTGTTTAAAGCGGAAATATATTCTATCTCGGCGTCTTTGTTTGCTTTAAAGACTTCCATAATTTTGCCGCTACTTAAAACTAACTTTCCACCGCTTGCAAGGGTAACAACCTTTTCAGATTCCTCTTTTTCAATTCCTTTGAGTTTGTCAAGCTTTGTACCAAAGTCAACGAAATAACTGCGAAAGCCTACTTTATCTGTAAGATAGGTTTCAAAATCCGTTGTAAAGGAGCCGAAAAAGATGTTTTCAAAGGAAGCCTCGGGCATTTCGGCAAGAGGTCTGTTTTCCTTTTCTGATGCCCTCTCATCTTTTGGCAGGACAACAACGAACAAGAAGAAGAAAAGAAGAAGGGCGATAAATGTTATTGAAGTGATTTTTGCTCTCATACCTTTCCCTCCTTAAAATCTGAAATATAAAAATGGGTTGTAAGTATCTTTAACCAAAAGCGTGAAGCATACAAGGAAAACTGCAATAATGCTTACAGGAAGCAAAACAGAATATAAAGCGCTATTCTTTTTCCTTATTTTGCGAGCAATAAAGCGGATAAGCGGAGTTGAGCATATAAAGAGCAAAATTATAAGCCAGATATTAGAAAGTGCCTGATATTCTGCCATAATGTTCATTCCGCGTGGATTCTGACCAAAGGCGGCAAGAAGATATTCTTTAAGCCTTCCTAAATCCGTAAAGTAGAAAAGCATCCATCCGCCAAGAACGATTAAATTGCTGTATATAAGGCGGATAAAGGCGGGAACTTTCTCCCAAAATTTAAACAAGAACTTTTTCTCAATAATGAGCCATAAACCATAGTAAAGTCCCCAGAGAATAAAGTTCCAGCTTGCTCCGTGCCAAAAGCCTGTTAAGAACCAGACAACGAAAATATTGAGAAGCTGGTGGCGTCTGTTTCCGCCAAGGGGAATATAAACATAGTCACGGAAGAATGTTCCAAGTGACATATGCCATCTTCTCCAGAATTCAGTTATGCTTTTTGACATATAAGGGTAATCGAAGTTTTCTTTAAATTTAAAGCCGAAGAAATGCCCAAGTCCGATTGCCATATCGCTGTAACCTGAAAAGTCGAAATAAATCTGGAACGCATACATAATAATTCCAAGCCACGCCCCGAAAGAGGAAAGGTTTGTCATATCAGTTCCAAGGAGAGCGTCAACAACTTTGCCTGCGCTGTTTGCAAGGATTATCTTTTTGAACATACCTTGGGTAAAGCGGATAACGCCGTATTCAAAGTCTTTAAGTGTGGTTGTTCTGTGGTTTATCTGCTTTTCAATATCAACATAGCGGACAATCGGCCCTGCCACAAGCTGAGGGAACATTGTTACATAAAGAAGAAATTTATAATAGGACCTTTGAAGCTTTGCCTCGCCACGATATGCGTCGATAACATAGGATAAAATCTGGAATGTGTAAAAAGAAATTCCAAGAGGAAGAGCGAAGCCTCCAAACTCAATTCCAAAGCCGAAAAGAGCGTTTATATTTGACACAAAAAAGCCTGTATACTTGAAAACTCCAAGAAGACCAATGTCAATGACAATTGCACCTATAAGTGAAAGCTTTGCCCCGAGTTTGCCACGCCACTTTTTAACCCCAAAGCCTGCTATGTAACCCACAAATGCGCTGAAAAGCATATTGAGAACTAAGATTGGCTCACCCCAAGCATAGAAGATTAAAGACGCAATAAGGAGAATAATGTTACGCCAGGTAATGTTTTTATTTAAGAAATAAAGCCCAAGAGTTATGGGCAGGAATAATCCCAATGAAAGAAGACTTGAAAAGACCAAGATTATACCCCTTTCTCTAAAAATTCATACCATTTAATTATACTTTGAGGGGCGGATTTTGTCAAGAGAATGGAAAATAAAAAGGAAGGCTTAGCCTTCCTTTTTGTGTTCTTACTGTAATTCAAATGCACCCGTATAAAGCTGATAATATTTGCCTTTCTGGGCGATTAAGTCGTCGTGAGTTCCGCGTTCAATAATCCGCCCGCCGTCCATAACCATAATAACATCGGAGTTTTTAACGGTTGAAAGACGGTGAGCAATAACGAAAACTGTTCTGCATTTCATAAGGGAATCCATACCTCTTTGAACGATTGCCTCGGTTCGGGTGTCGATGGAAGAGGTTGCCTCGTCAAGAATCATAACGGGAGGGTCTGCAACTGCTGCACGGGCGATTGAAATAAGCTGGCGCTGACCCTGGGAAAGGTTTGAACCGTTGTTTGAAAGCATTGTTTCATAGCCGTCGGGAAGTCTTGTTATAAAATCGTCTGCTCCCGCAAGCTTTGCCGCATCAATACATTCTTCGTCGGTGGCGTCAAGGTTTCCATAGCGGATGTTATCCATAACTGTTCCCGTAAAGAGGTTTGTGTCCTGCAAAACAATGCCAAGGCTTCGTCTTAAATCGGACTTTTTAATCTTGTTTATGTTGATTCCGTCATAGCGGATTTTTCCGTCCTCAATGTCATAGAAACGGTTGATAAGGTTGGTTATTGTGGTCTTTCCTGCGCCCGTTGCACCAACGAAAGCAACCTTTTGGCCGGGCTCTGCATAAACCGATATATCGTGGAGAACTGTCTTGTTCTCGGTATAACCGAATGTTGCATCCACAATACGAACATCTCCGCGGAGTGGAGTGTAGGTTAATGTGCCGTCCCCGTGAGGATGCTTCCATGCCCACTGGCCCGTGTGATGTTTTGTTTCGGTAACCTTGCCGTCCTCGGAAATTTTGGCGTTAACCAAAGTAACATAACCCTCGTCATCCTCAGGAAGTTCGTCCATAAGGGAGAAGATTCGGTCAGCACCTGCACATCCCATAACGATTGAGTTAATCTGCTGGGAAAGCTGGTTGACATTTCCCGTAAACTGCTTGGTCATATTAAGGAAAGGAACAACAATGCTTATGCCAAAAGGAAGACCTGAAATGCTGAAATTAGGAGCTTTTGTAACAATGAAAAGTCCGCCTGCAACAGCCATAATAACATACAAAATATTACCGATATTCTGAATAATCGGGCCTAAAACATTGGCATAAGAATGAGCTTTCTTGCTGTCATTATAAAGCTCCTCATTAATTTTATCAAAGTCTTTCTGACATTCTTCCTCGTGGCAGAAAACCTTGATAACCTTCTGACCGTTCATCATTTCTTGAATATATCCTTCGGTTTGACCGAGAGACATCTGCTGACGAATGAAATATTTTGAAGATCCGCCACCTGCTTTTTTGGTAACAATGGTCATAAGAACAACACCTAAAAGCACAATGAGGGTCATCCATATACTGAAATAAAGCATTGCGAAAAGCACACCGATAACAACGGAGCCTGCTCTTAAAATTGCAGGGAGAGACTGGGAAATGAGCTGACGGAGAGTGTCAATATCGTTTGTGTAATGGCTCATTATGTCCCCGTGCTTGTGTGTATCAAAATAGCGGATAGGAAGACTTTGCATCCCCTTAAACATTGAAATACGAAGCTTTGACAAGAACCCTTGGGTTATAACCGCCGTAAGCTGTGTGTTAAGAACGGCAGCTATAAGAGAGATAACATAAAGAATTCCCACAAAAATAAGGTATCTGAGAATTTCCGGTCTGGCAACTGTCCATGAGCCTGTCTCGCTGTTGATTTTTATGCAGTCTAAAACCTTCTGCAAAACAAAGTCCGGAATAACTGCAACAACTGCGGAGAACAGTATACAAAAAGCTGTGAATGGAACTAAAACGGGATAGAACTTAAAGAGGGTTTTTATAACCCTGCCAAGTGTTCCCTTTTTAGCCTTCTTAAAATTGGGGCGACCTTTTGGTGCGTTATTCGGTTTTTTCATTTTCGTCACCCCCATGTGTCTGTTCTTCGTAAACTTCACGGTAAATCTCGCTTGATTTCATAAGCTCGTCGTGAGTTCCAATATCGGAAATTGCTCCGTTTTCCATAACAATAATCATATCCGCATCCATAACAGAGGAGATACGCTGAGCGATAATGATTTTTGTTGTTTCGGGAATAAACTTCTTAAATCCTTCACGGATAAGAGCGTCAGTTTTAGTGTCAACGGCGCTGGTTGAGTCGTCTAAAATAAGGATTTTCGGCTTTTTAAGAAGGGCTCTTGCTATGCAAAGTCTCTGCTTTTGTCCACCTGAAACATTCGTTCCGCCCTGCTCAATCTTTGTGTCATAGCCGTCAGGGAAAAGGGAAACAAACTCGTCTGCCTGAGCTAATTTACAAGCATCTATAATTTCCTCATCTGTTGCATTTTCGTTGCCCCAGCGGAGATTTTCTTTTATGGTTCCCGAGAAGAGAAGATTCTTCTGAAGCACCATTGAAACATTGTCGCGCAGGGTTTTAAGCCCATATTCCCGAACATCAACGCCACCAACTAAAACGCTTCCCTCGGTGGTGTCATAAAGACGGGGGATAAGCTGAACAAGGGAGGATTTTCCCGAACCTGTTCCACCGATAATTCCCACGGTTGCCCCTGATTTTATGTGCAGGTCAATGTTTGAAAGGGAGTTGCGCTTTGCCTTCTTTGAGTATTTGAAGTTGACATTGTTAAAGTCGATGCTTCCGTTCTTAACTGTTAAAATCGGGTTTTCCTTTTCGGTTAAAGAAGATTCTTCGTCAAGGACT
>JAFQRU010000033.1 GCA_017409915.1 Clostridia bacterium | reverse complement strand
TTCTAAACTTGGGATTTCCTTTTCCTTTGCCATAAGGAGTTCAGGGTCGTCCTTTGCGATTGCCGCTGTATAACAGACAAGGTCGGGGTTTTCTATGTTCTCCGCCTTTTGACCCTCAATAACCAAAACGCCGAGCTTTTCAAGGTTGTCTGTAAGATTGGTTTTTGTCCGGTCAGAGCCGCTTACTTTAAAACCCAAAGAAAGCAGGATATGAGCAATGGCGCTCATGCTTATCCCGCCAATTCCAATCATATGTATATGTGAACCGGGTGCTAAATTTTTAATATTGAAATCATTCATTTTAAATAAGCTCCTTCGGAAAAATTTGGCTATATACTAAGTATATCACAAAGGCACGGAAATATCAATAATTTTAAAAGGGAAAAGAATTAAATTTTACATAAATCCAATTAAGGAGGACCTGAAATGACTATTACAGACATTAAGGTTAGAAAAATCAACGCTAAGGGAAGAATGAAGGCGGTTGTTTCCGTTACTTTCGATGACGCGTTCGTTGTTCACGATATTAAAGTTATCGAAGGACAGGAGAAGCTCTTTATTGCTATGCCAAGCATTAAGACTCCGGACGGCGAATTCAAAGACATCGCTCATCCTATTAACAGCGAAACAAGAGAACTTCTTCAAACTGCAATCCTTGCTAAATATGAAGAGGTTATGGCTGAAAATCCTGAAGAACCTGAAGAAATTTAAATTGTCTAGATATGGGGATTATTCCTTACCAGATAAGGGCGAAGCTTAGATGCTTCGCCCTTATTTCTTTTAAACAAAAAAGGAGATGCAAGGCATCTCCTTTTTTGTTTAAGATTAATCTTCAAAAACGACAACCATTCTTGCTGTTCCGCTCACAAGGTGAATCAAAACTCTTGCCGCCGTTTCTTCGTTTGTTACATCTCCCGCTTTATATGGTGTGAGAGAATCAAGTCCTTCCTCGCCCGTTCCAAGATAATTGATCTCAATCTTAGATCCTGTATTATCATATTCAAGGAATGTTGCGCCGCTAAATTTTGATTCATCAACATTTATAGCCTGGGTTAAATCCGCCACATCCTCTTCAGGGTCAACGGTAACAACAACCGCTCCATCCTCCACGCTGTAAAGTGTTCCCATGATAATCTTGATGTCAGCATTTGCTTGCTTTTTAGCGCTATCTGAATTTCTGGCATATTTATTATCCCACGCAAAGAGGAATGGTTCTGTGTCCCCTTCACTGTAATGGATATCCTCTTCTTTAAGGGTTACATAACCGTTACCATCTGCACCAAATCTTACCAAGTCTCCCTCATTTAAGTCTTCAATATCAACCACTGTATCTTCGGAAACGAAATACATCACTTCGCTCCATTCGTCATATGCGCCATTTTCCCAACCGTATACAGCCATAGCTGATTCGTCTGTTGACGGATCATATTCAGTTTCAACTCTGTCAAATCTGAAAAGCGGTGTTTTGTGATTTACAGCAAAAGCTTCTGCGCTTCCATAGAGGACAATAAGTTTTGCGCTCTTGGAAGATGTTATATCAAAAACTTCGATTTTATATCCACCATCACGACTGAAATCGTTAACAGAGCCTTTTTTATATCCCTCCGCTTCGCCATTGTCCGGAACAACGAACACCGTTGCGCTTCCTAAAAATACACTGCTTCCAAAGTTTCTGTTTTCCGTAGAGAAGGTTGTTTCCTCATCTCTTACAAAGCCTTCGGTTGTGTCATACATAACAAGCTCATCATTCTTTGCGGCAGCTCCTCTGCTGCTTTTAGATGTAATAGTAACAATCTCATCTAAAACTGTTTCGCCTTTAACTATCTTTGTTGAATACTTGATTGCCTGTCTGTAATCACTTTCGCCATAGTTTTCACTGGCAATATCTATAAGCTTGCCCATAGCTCCGTCATAATCACCTTCTATACTGTCCCCATTGATTTTTGTTGTCTGGTGAAGTGTGAGCCACTGTTTCTGACCGCTTTGAGTTAAAACATAAAGCTTTCCGCTTCCTTCGCCAAAGCCGGAGCCTCCGTCAATGTCGCAATCAACTATATATCCGTAACTTGTTTTTGTTGCTTTCTCATCTGTCACATAAGCAAAAATTTCGCCATTTATATCCAGATAGAAAGTATATGTTTCTCCCTTGCTTGGTTCAGCAACAGAATCACTTCCATTTACCCAAGGAGCCGCTGGAGAATATTTATATTCCTGGGATCCAATGGTAACGCTTTCAGAAGAACGACTCTTGATTTCTCCACTTATCGGGTTGCCCATAATAACAACAGTGATAAGCTTTGTTCCACTGTTTGTATGGCTCTCCTTTACGCAGATAGCCTTATTCTTCTTGATGGAAGAGAAGGAAAGTTCTGTTCCTTCAGTGCTTTCAAATCTTACTATCTGAGACTCGTTTGTGTAGTCCAAAATCTTTGTTCTTGTGCTTGACGGGTCTGTTATGTTATCTGTAATCTTATATGTTGAAGATGTTACAGCAGACACAGCATAAGGAACATAGCTATCAACAAAAATAACATCATAATCGTTATCGCCGTCACGGTTTAAAAGAGAAATCTGTCCAACAGAAGGAATCATAGATGTAGCAAAACGGCTGTCCGCAGGAGAATCTCCATAAAGCTTACCATTATATATAACTACATTTTCGTCATCTATATTATAGTAAGAAACAGATTTTGCACTTTCACTCTTATAGTAAGCAAGCTTAGTTGCGCTACTTTCAGAAGGGTCAATCATTGTGGCAGAAACAGTTTCCTGCTTGGTGTTTTTCTTAACATCGCACATTACGATTTCGCCATAGTCAGAGCCTTTGCCCGGCTTATAATAGAATGTTATGTTTGCGCCGAGCATATCATCATAGTCCTTGGTATTCTGAACTTTATATACTACATTCTTTGTATGGCCGTCTTCATCCTCAACCATAATCATAATCTCGTTTGCTTTGAGGTTAACATCAGGAGTTTCAAGGCTTGTATATGTGTTGGAAGCGAGTATTCCTTCTTCCTTATAAATGCCGAGATACGCCTCCATTATTGTGGTGGAGGAAACAAGCCCGTCTTTTCTTGTGTTTACACCGAGAGTGTCGTATATAAGCTGAGCAATACAAGAACGGGTTGCAGGTGTTCCGAGGCTTCCTACTGCATTCTTTGTTATTCCAAGCTTTTGTGCAGAGTTATAATAGCTTTCATACCAAATGGTTTCGCTTGGTGCAGAGAAGTTTTCATAACCTATTGCACGGATAATCATTGTAAGCGCTTCTTCATAGGAAACATTGTTCATAGGTTTGAAGGTTCCGTCCTCATAACCTGTTATAATCCCCATAGTCTTTGCCGCATTGATTGTTCCTGCTGCCCAGAACATAGTGTCAACATCTGTAAAAGGCATTGATGCAGGAGCAGCTGTCTGGTCCATTCCAAGCATACGGAGAAGAAGGGCCGCAAACTCTGACCTTGTAACATTGTTCATAGGTCCGAAGGAACCGTCTTCATAGCCGTTAATAATCGAAAGCTTATTAAGCATTATAACAGCATCTGCATAGCTTTCAGTTCCATATACATCGGAAAACACTGTTCCGACCTTTGCAGAGATAAGCACTGGTTCATCAGCAAAAGCAGGAACCGCTATGCAACTTGCCATTATAGCCATTGCAATAAACGCGCATAAAATTTTCTTTAAGTTTTTCATAATTACGCCTCCTTAAATATATGTGATTTAATTATTTACAAATTTAATTTTTGACCTGACGCATAATGCTGTTTTCGGGAAGCTCGTGGTCAAATCGGATATGGACAATCTGCTGAGGCCTGTTGGCAACGGTAAGCTCATTTCCCTCGTTGTCCGTCATATACTCAATTTTATGTTTTATAAAAGGTCTGTCAGGGCAGAGGAATTCAACCTCTCCCCCTTTAAAGAACCTGTTTTTCTGCACAACAGAGAGAAGTTTTTTCTCCTTATCATATCCGCAGACAATTCCTGACAGTTCATAATTTCTTATATATGAACTTGTCTCATAATTCTGCTCATTCCCGTCAGGTTTTTTATAATAAAAGCCTGTTGTATACCCTCTGTGGCTCACCTTTAAAAGTTCGTCAAGCCATTCCTGCTTGAATTCAAAGCCGTCGGGATTTTCAAAATATGAATCAATTGCATCACGATAAGCCTTAACAACTGTTGCAAGATAATATTCCGTCTTAACTCTGCCCTCAATCTTAAAGCTGTCAAGACCGCTTTTTATAAGTTCATCAATATGCTCAATCATACACAAGTCTTTCGAGTTGTATATAAATGTTCCTCTCTCGTTTTCAAAGACAGGCATATACTGGCCTTCTCTTTGTTCTTCCATTAAATAATAGTTCCATCTGCAAGGATGAGAGCAGGCCCCTAAGTTGCTGTCACGGTTAGTCATATAGTTGCTTAAAAGACATCTTCCGGAATAGGAGATGCACATTGCCCCGTGAACAAAGGCTTCAAGTTCCAAGTCATCAGGAGTGTTTTCCCTGATTTCCGCAATTTCTTTAAAGGACATTTCTCTTGCAAGGATAACTCTCTTTGCCCCCAGCTTGTGCCACATTTTTGCACTTTCGAAGTTCACATTATTCGCCTGGGTGCTTATATGGATTTCAAGGTCAGGGCAAGTTTCCTTTGCAATAGAGAAAAGGCCCAAATCAGAAATAATAACTGCGTCAATTCCTGTTTTAACCGCCTCGCTGAGATAATCACGGAAGTCTTTTAAATCCTCGTTATGAGGGATAATGTTGGCTGTAAGATAAACCTTTTTCCCTCTTTCGTGGGCGAACTCAACTCCCTGACGGATTTCATCCATAGTAAAGTTATCCGCCGCAACACGAAGAGAATATTCCTCTCCGCCGATATAAACTGCGTCGGCGCCGTAAAGAAACGCAATTTTCAGTTTGTCAAGGTTTCCCGCAGGAGCGAGAAGTTCAGGTTTTCTCATATTTTCATCCTATTCTCCCCACATTTCACTCGCATAGTTATAAACGCCCTTTGCGATAGCTGTGGAAATGGCATTCTGCCCATCTGTGTCTATTAAATATTCAAAATCTTCTTCGTTGTCTATAAATCCTGTTTCAACAAGAATTGCAGGCATAAGAGTTTCCATTAAAACTACGAATTTTGCAGTTTTTGTTCCTCGATCAAGAAGCTCTGTTCCCTCTGCGAGTTCATCTTGAACAAACTCGGCAAGCTTTTCGCCCTTTGTTCCTTTTTTATAGCAATAGGTTTCAATTCCCTTTCCGCCCCCGGCGTTACAATGAATTGAAATAAACAAATCCGCTTCAAGTCCGTTGGCAATTCCTGCTCGGTTTAAAAGAGATTCCATGGCCGAATCGCCCTTTATATTATTGAAGTAATCATCTCTTGTCATAACCACCTCAAACCCCATAGCCGTAAGTTTAAGTTCAAGCATTTTGGCAATAGGCCAGGTTATGTTCTGTTCCCAAAGCTCATATTCTTCGTTATGAGCGCCGATGTCATATCCGCTGAAATTATGGCCAGGGTCAATAACGATAAGGCGGTCGCCGTCTATCTGTAAATCTTCAATCTCTGAAAAATCAACATCATCTATATCAATTTCGGGGGTATAGTCAAGGCCAACGGCAAATTCATAGTCGCTGGGAACTCGGACTGCCTCAACCACATCTTCTTTATTTACTCGGACAGGCTCTTTCTTTTCTTCTTCGGTTTCCTCGGAAGTTCCTTCCTCGCCCTCGGTTTCTTCCTCTTCTTCGGTTTCCTCTTCCTGACAGATGAGGCCTTCCATAATACAGTTATAAACCAAAATCGCAACCGTTCCTCTTGGAGCACTGTCATCAGGGAAAAATTCTATTTCTCCTAAAATCCCCTGCTCTGTTGCAACTCCGATATATCCGTCATACCATTTTTCTCCGCCGTATTCCTTTGCATCTTCTTCAAGGCCCGCGGCGCATATAAGCATTTTTATTATCTGGGCATGGGTAACTTTGTTGGCAGGCTCAAAAGAGTCTTCGCTCATCCCGTTAACAAGACCGCCTTCATAACAATATGAAATAAATCTCTCTGCCCAATACCCCGATGCAACATCTGTAAAAGGCATTTCCTTTACCTCATAGCTATCGTCATAGCCAAGAGTTCTTGCAAGGAGGGTTGCCGCCTCGCCTCTTGTTATATAGTGATCAGGCTTGAATAAGCCATCTTCATATCCCGCGATAACACCGATGTCTGAAAGATAGTCAACCGCATCATAAACATCGGTAAACTCCTCCACATCGGGATATTCTTTTCCAAAAACATTTGTGCAGGAGAACGCCAAAATAAGAGCCAAAAGCACAGCAAGAAATTTCTTTATCATTTTCAGCATATCCTCCTAAAACAGATTTTGGGTGACATTTTCCGACAATATCACTACTATAAATATACTATAAAATGACAAAGTATTCAATACTTTTTATTTGTTATTTATGTTAATTTATGGTTACAAAAATATGACAACAACCTTTAAAGCTAGAATAAAAGCTTGTCCCGAAGACCGCTGTATCGTCTTCTCACGCTTTCATTTTCGGCGTATTGCGCCACCAATTCTTCCTTGCCGACTAAGACAACAACCTTTTTCGCCCTTGTTATAGCAGTATATAAAAGGTTGCGCGCCATTAAAGGTCTTGGGACATCCCAGACAGGAATTATAACGATGTCAAACTCGCTTCCCTGGCTTTTATGAACAGTTATTGCAAAGGCGTGTTCAATCTCGTCAAGCTGAGAAAATTCATAAACCGCAGTTCTGTCATCATAACAAACGGTCATTCTCTTGCCACGGTTATCAATGTCCGTAACAAAGCCAACATCTCCGTTGAAGACGCCTTCCCCTTCTTCGCTGTGGTCGGTTTTTACCCAGCGGATGTTATAGTTATTTTTAATGCTCATAACCTTATCCCCTACCCGATAGGTGCAATGAGGAAGAAGTTTCTCCGCCTTTTTCTCATCTTTTGGGTTTAAGGCTTCCTGTAAGAGAGAATTTAAAACTCTCACCCCTGCCTCCGTCTTTTTGGAGGGGCAAAGGACCTGAATCTGACTTATACTGTCCACCCCATAGAATTTAGGGAGTCGGTTTTTGCAAAGGTCTTTTATGGTCTCGCAAACTTCCTCGGCGCTATCTCTTTGGAGGAAGAAGAAATCGTTATCTTTTTCGCTTAAATAGGGGTGTTCCCCGTTGTTTATCTTATGAGCGTTGACGACAATCATACTCTCCCTTGCCTGACGGAAAATCTCCGTGAGTTTTATACAGACAAAACTGTCGCTCTCAATTATGTCCCTTAAAACATTTCCCGCTCCGACAGATGGAAGCTGATCCGCATCTCCCACCAAGACAAGCCTTGCTCCCGTAGGGAATGCTTTTAAGAGGGCCTCCATAAGAGTTATATCCACCATAGAAACCTCGTCCACTATTAAAACATCGCAGTCTAAGGGGTTGTTTTCGTTTTTGCCAAAGGAATAAGGAGATTTATCGTCCCCCGGTTTGCACTCTAAAAGGCGGTGGATTGTCTTTGCTTCAAGACCCGAAATTTCCGTCATGCGCTTTGCCGCTCTTCCCGTAGGGGCGGTCAGCGCCACCTTTTTCCCCATTCTCTGCATAACATCAATTATGCCCTTTGTTATGGTGGTTTTTCCTGTTCCCGGTCCGCCTGTTATAACCATAACCGAATTTTCCAAAGAGGCAAGAATTGCTTCCCTCTGGCTGTCTGCCAGGGTTATCCCCTCCGACTTTTCGAACTTTTCAATATATCTTTCTTCCTCGCCGTTTTTGGTGTCAAAAATCACTCCCGACAAGGTTTTTAGCCGTTTCGCAACATAACACTCCGACTGATAAAACTCGTCAAGATATATCCCGTCAAAGTCCCCTGTGTTTTCCTTTATAAGCTGGCCCGAAAGAAGCATTTCCGCAATGGCATCCTCAACTTCTCTTGCGCCGATATCTGCCATAAGGGAAACTTGTCCCACAAGCATCTGTGCGGGAAGATATGTGTGCCCGCCTAAGTAGGCATTATTTCTCAGGGTGCTCCGAATCGCCGCAATAATCCTGAATCTGTGGTTTTTAGGGAAACCGATTTCAAGACCGATTTTATCTGAAATTTCAAAAGTAATTCCGCTTATGAATTCGCAAAGGGCATAAGGATTCTCTCTTATTATATGTATGGCATTCATACCGAAAAACATATAGACCTTTGCCGAATAGGTAAGGGAAATCCCGAATTTCTGGAAGAACATATTAAGCTCTTTCATACTTGTCTGGCTCATTGACGCCTGATGGATTTCCTGTATTCTGCTTTCGTTTAAGCCCTTTATTCCCAAAAGGCTCATTGGCTCATTCTCGATTATATTAAGAGAATCCTTGCCGAACTTATCAACAATCGCTCTTGCCGTTGCCCGTCCTATGTAAGGAAAAACCCCTGAGGAAAGATAATGTTCTATCTCTGTTTCGTCCGAGGGGGTATATCTTTCGTAACTGCTTACGCTAAACTGCTCCCCGTATTCGGGATGGGTTTTATATGCGCCTATGGCTTCAATCCTCTCTCCCTCGGAAATGTCGGGCATAATCCCCGTCATTGTAACAAGAGTTCCCTCAGAGGAAACATCGCAAACAGCATAGCCGTTTGAGGGATTAAAATAAATCACATCTTCAATTGTCCCCGAAATCTTTATCTCTCTGTTTTCCATTCCCTATATTCCCTTTATAAAATCTATATATTCCTCTTCGGTCATAACCAAAATGGCTTCATTCTCTCTTGAAAGGCGCCTTAAAATTTCCTCTGTGCCGTCTGTTGAGTCTTTTAATACAGCAATAATATCGCCCCGAAACTCCGTCTGGTCCAAAAGTATTGCCCGAATAGCACTTTCGACCTCTTCTTCGTTGTTTTTCAGAAAAATTGCCGTGTGCCGTTTTATTTTTTTGCTCTGGGCATTTATAAAAAAACTGCAAACTAAAAATATAAATTTAACGGCGCCGTAAACCGCCAGAATACAAAAGACCGTCATCAAAAATGTTTCAAGCATTTCCTCTCCCCCTTTTGCTAAGCATTTTATGCCGAAAAGGGAAAAGCGTGCACCTTTATTTTACCATTCTCTGCCCTTTTATGCAAGTCAAATTTAGTCGGTTTTTGTCCGTCCCTTAAATTTGTCTTTAAAAAAGAAAAAACATCTTGAATTAAAGCATAAGATATGATATACTTATGCTATATTGGAGTATTAGGAGTAAAATTATGTCCTTAGAACAAATTCTATATAATTTCGGTATTTCTATGATTCCTATTGCGGAAATCCGAGGG
>JAFQRU010000032.1 GCA_017409915.1 Clostridia bacterium | reverse complement strand
TGATAAAATATGGAAAAGACCGTTATCTCCGCCTATAATTCCAAGAACAAAAAGAGTTATAAGGAAAGAAAGAGGAGTGTTTAAGGAAATAACCTTTTTATAAACTAAGAACGCTGCCCCGATTAAAATGGCAAGGGCAGAAGTTTCGCCCATTGAGCCTCCGATATTTCCCACAAACATCTGCCAGAGATAAGGAAGGTCGCTTCCACCCTCTTTTAAAATGGCAAGAGGAGTTGCAGAGGTAAGCACATCTGCGTTAGAGAAAAGATGTACCGCCTCCCCAGGCTCAACAAAAGTTGTCATTGCCCCTCCCCAGGATGCGAGGAGAAAAGCACGGGCGGCAAGAGCGGGGTTCATAAAGTTGTGACCCAGTCCGCCGAAGAATTGTTTAACAATTATAATTGCAAATAATGAACCGATGATTGCCATATAAAAAGGAAGGGTTACGGGCACATTAAGAGCAAGCAGAAGACCTGTAACTACTGCGCTCAGGTCGGCAATAGTTTGTGGCTTCTTTAAAATTTTATTCCACAAATACTCAAACAAAACGCATGAGAAACAGCATACAAAAGCAAGAAGAAGCGCTCTTGCACCAAAGATAATGGTTCCTGCAATAAGGGATGGGAGAAGAGCCAGAATGACATATCCCATAACATGGCTTATTGAGGTAGGAGAAATCATATGAGGAGCTTGTGAAACAATAAGTTCATTTTCGTAATTTTTCATATTTTTCCCTCCTTAACCCATATTGCGAAGTCTAAGTCTCGCTGTTTTTATGCTCTGAGACGGATTGTTTGCACCAGGGCAAACATAAGAACAGGATCCGCACTCAATACAAGCGCTTATGTCAAGCTCTTTCATTCTGTCAAAGTCCCCTGCCACAATCGCCTCTTTTAAGAAGAGAGGGGATAGACCCATAGGACAAGCGGCAACACATTTTCCGCAGCGAACGCAAACTCCTTCGTGACGAAGAAGAGTGCTCCGCTTTGAAAGAGCAACGATACCGGATGAACCCTTAACAACAGGAACATCAAGATTAGGAACGGCAATACCCATCATAGGTCCGCCCATAATAACTTTTTTAGGCTGAGCTTTAAGGCCGCCCAAATATTCAATAACATCTCCCATAGGAGTTCCGATTCGAACCCTTGCATTGGTTGGGTTTTTAATGCAGTCCCCCGTAACCGTAACAATTCTTGAAATGAGAGGCATTCCGTAAACAACGGCCCTTGCAATAGCAGCGCAAGTGTCAATATTGTTTACAACGCATCCCACATCCAAAGGAAGTTTGCCAACAGGAACAGTTCGTCCTGTTATTGCATTTATAAGATGCTTTTCGCTTCCCTGAGGATACTTAACTTTAAGAGGAACAATCTCAATTTCATAATCGTTTTCCATATGGGCATAGTTGGTTAAAAGCTCGATTGCGTCGGCTTTGTTTTCCTCAATGCCGATATAGCCTTTTTTAAGACCGAAAATTTTAAGCATAATTTTAAGGCCTGTCAAAACCTCTTTCGGAGTTTCAAGCATAGCGCGGTGGTCAGAAGTAAGACATGGCTCACATTCTGCACCGTTTATGATAACCGTGTCAATGGTTTTCCCCTCAGGAGGAGAAAGCTTAATATGCGTGGGGAAAGTTGCCCCGCCCATACCAACGATTCCTGCCTCGCGGACAATATCAACAAGCTCAGATGGAGAAAAATCTTTAAAGTTTCTCGGCTCAGCCTCAAACTCGTTAATGTCCTGCTCGTCATTTTCAATAACGATAGAGTTTATCATAAGTCCAAAATGATTCATTCTCTCTTCGATTGCAATGACCTTTCCTGAAACAGAAGAGTGAACATTTGCGGAAACAAATCCGCTTGCCTCTGCGATTTTCTGCCCTGCCAAAACAGTGTCCCCTACCTTAACGCAAGGAGTTGCGGGAGCACCGAGATGCTGAGACATTGGGAAAACAAGAGTCTTCGGAGCGGGAACATCAACGATAGGAAGCTTGTTTGTAAGCGCCTTCATAGCGTCAGGATGAGCACCACCCTTAAAGGTCTTAGTCTCTTTTTCAGGGACTAATATTTTAAGATTTGATAAAAAAGGTATGTTCATAAAATCAATCCTTTTTCCTTTCAAAATTTGCTTAATACACATATGTAAATATTATAGCATAAACCCCGCCCAAATGCAACTTAATTAATTTTTTGTCAATTTACCAAATTTTGACAATTATCTCTGAGAAGAAGGCATATAATAGTAGGCAAGAAACACGGAAAGAGGGAGAAAAAATGCCAAAGACAGAGGTTACCACCTATGAAAGAATATGTATGGGCCCGCCCAAAAAGAAGATTTCCATAGAGAAAAAAGATATAATTGAAAGAATCGGCGGAGTCTTTATGGGGGCGTCCTCCCCTTATTTTGGAATTGCGCCTTTCGGACTTGGGTTTATGACCCTTGAAAGACGGCTTTCTTTAAAAGCTTTAATAAGCGCAGTATCTATATTTTTAGGAAGCCTTTTAATGTGGGACAAGCTACTCATTGTCCGCTATGCTATGGCGACGGTTATTTATCTTATGGCCCTTTTTGTTCTGGAAAAGGATGTAAAGCTGAGTCAAAAAACTGCTCCTATTGTTATGAGCTCGTCTCTTGCTCTTGTTGATATCGCTATTGGCTACATAAGGGGATACAGTTTTATCTGGGCCCTCAACCTCGTTTATGAAATAACGGGAATTTTCCTTGGAAGTTATGCCATGGAAAAAGGAAAGAATGTTATAAGAAGTAAGAGACTTTTTTCAAGGAACCTGACGGGAGACGAAAAGCTTTCCTTAATATTTATAGGTGCGCTATTATTTTTAAGCGTAAAGAATTTTGATTTCATAGACGGTTTTTCTCTGGCAAATGCCCTTGCAGGATTTTTAATTCTGGGGGCGGCAAGAAGTCTGGGGGCAACTCAGACCGCGGCCATTGGACTGAGCCTTGGGATGCTCTGCGGAATTGAGACGGATTATTTCCTGCCCTTTATGGGAGCCTTTGGTTTTTGCTCTTTGTGTGCAGGTGTGTTTGCGAAAAAGGGGAAGGCCTGGGCGGTCATTTCTCTTTTGATTGCCGATGCCATTGTTATTGTCTATGTCAACGGCGCTATGCGGGATATGCTCAGCATCTATGAAATAATAGTGGCGGCGGCAGCCTTTTCGGCTGTTCCCGATAAGGCTTATGACCGGTTCGGCAGGCTTTTTAAAATTAAAAACCCCGATTCTGCCACAATAAGAAAAATTAAAGGAAGCCTTATTTTAAGGCTCAAAGCGGTGTCGACCTCTTTTTCGTCTTTGGGGGAAACAATGTCAAAGCTCTCCAAAAACGAAGAGGAGGAAATGGGGGAAGATATAGCGGTGGTATTTGATAAAACTGCTGAGAAGGTCTGCGTAAAATGCCAAAGAGGCGGTCTTTGCTGGGGACGGGAATTTAACTCCACCTACCGAAGTTTTTTAAAGCTTATGGAGACAATCGACCAAAGCGGAGAGGTTAATGAAGAACAGGTTAATGAAGCTTTTTACAGTAAATGCAAAAATGTTTCTTCTCTGACGGCAACACTTAATAATCAGCTCAGCATCTATCGGCTGAACCACTCCTGGCAGAAGAGGCTGGGGGAAAGTCAGCTTGCGGTTTATCAGCAGATTGCAGGGGTTTCCAAAATTATAAACGAGCTCGCAAGGGAGATAAATGAGGATATAAATTATGACAGCCTTATGGCAAATGAACTTAAACTGAGAATTGAAAGCCGAGGGATTAAAGTTCGGGATATCAATGTCATTAAAAACCGCGACAAAAAGATAAGAGTTGAGATGAGCATAAGACGGACCGACTTTAAGCCAAGAGGAAAAGGTGTCATAAGGGGCGTCGTTTCCTCAGCGGTCGGAAAGGATGTCAATATTTATAAAATAAGAGAGGACGGGGATTATGTTATGATTATGATTGACGAAAGCGAAATTTTTGAAATTGAGCAAGGCTATGCAAGAGCTGGCACCTCGGAAGAGAGCGGAGATAATTTTAAGTGCTTTATGCCGGGGGGCGGGAAGTTTGTTATGACATTAAGCGACGGAATGGGAACGGGGAAAAGAGCCTCCCTTGAAAGCCAGGCAATAGTGGAGCTTTTAGATAGCTTCCTCCGGGCAGGCTTTGATAAGCATACGGCAGTGAGACTTATAAATTCAATAATGGTTTTAAAGTCGGAAAATGACTCATTTGCCACCCTTGATATGTGCATAATAGATTTGCATACAGGAGAGGTTGAGTTTATCAAAACAGGTGCAGAGCCAAGCTTTATCAAGCAGGGGAGAAATGTCGAAACCGTTCGGGCGGCGTCCCTCCCCGTTGGCCTTATGCCCGAAATGGAGGTCTCTACTTTTGCAAGACGCGTAAAAGAGGGAGACACCATTGTTATGATAACAGACGGGGTTGAAACCAAAGAGGGTGGAGATAAATGGATAAAAGGCTTTATGGAAAGCGTCCAGCCCACCTCTGCAAACGACTTGGCTCAAAAACTTTTAGACAGAGCCATAAAGGAAAGCGGAGGCAAGCCCTATGACGATATGACCGTCATATCTTTAAAGATAAGAAAAAAGAGCGCATAATAAAAAGGACAAGTTTATCGCTTGTCCTATGAGGTATGGAACTTTAAATACTGTCGATAAAAAGGCGACAAATATAAAACTTACACAATGTAACAACAAATGCCAATTTAAAAAGCGTATAGATAATTAACACATGTTTTGAAATTTTTGATGGGAATGGAATATAATTTCAAAAATAAAAATAGAGTATAATAAAAAATAAAAGCATGTAAGAAAATGCATAAAAATGTATCAAAATGCATAAAAACGTATCAAAATGTGCGAAAATGTATAAAAATGTTGACATTTGTATCACTTTTGTGGTATAATTAAAACACAAAAAGAAAAAGATAGGAAGTCAACAGACGATTGACCCTATGTGTGATTAAAAAAATAACCGCTACAATTGGTCCTGTGGGCGGTTATTTCTTTTTGTTTATCTCAAAACAAAGCGCAATGATTGCAACGAGTAATAATCCAAACTGGATTAAGGAGTCATATGTAACCATGGCATTCCCCCTTTCCGAGGGAAAAAGAAACGAAAACCCTCTATGATGATAAAGGGTCAACCGCCTAACGTCTATAAAGAAGGTTGAAATTCAACGTGACTTCCTATCAGTGGGCATTATACCACAACTACTAAGTGTTGTCAACAGAAAAGGACGTGTTGCATTGATATTTTTTATGA
>JAFQRU010000031.1 GCA_017409915.1 Clostridia bacterium | reverse complement strand
CGTTAAATACGATTGTTGCCCCTGCTTTTGCAAGACCCTTTGCAATGGCAAAACCTATGCCGTAAGACGCTCCTGTTACAAGTGCAACTTTACCATCTAATCTAAACACTTAAAACACCTCTTATCTTAAATCCTTTGTTTCAATATGGTCCATGTCGGTAAACTCCTGGTTCTCACCACACATCGCCCAAATGAAAGAATAATTTTTCGTTCCAACGCCTGAATGGATTGACCAGCTTGGTGAGATAACCGCCTCTTCATTGTGCATAACAATATGTCTTGTTTCGTTTGGCTCGCCCATCATATGGAATACTGCGTCATTCTCGCCCATATCGAGATACATATAAACTTCCATTCTTCTGTCATGGGTATGAGACGGCATTGTATTCCAGTTTGAACCCGGTTCAAGCTGTGTAAGTCCCATAGCGAGCTGACAAGATTTGATTACCTCAGGGTGAATATACTGATTGATAACTCTCTTGTTGCAATCCTCAACTGATCCGCAAGGCACTTTTTTAGCCTTTGTTATATCAATCTTAACGATTGGGTATGTAGCGTGAGCAGGGCAGGATGAAACATAGAATTTTGCAGGGTCTTCAGTGTCAACACTCTTAAACTTGATTTCCTTATTGCCCATACCGATATATATTCCGTCTCGCGGATTCATTTCATATTCTTCGCCATCGATAGTGATTATTCCTTTTCCGCCTACATTGATACAACCCATTTCTCTTCTTTCTAAGAAATAGTCGCTGGCAAGTTCTTTTCCGCCAACAAGCTGTAATTCCTGATACACAGGCATGAGACCTGCGGTTATAATTCTGTCGATATGGCTGTATACCATTCTGATATTATCCTTTGTGAAAAGTTTTGAGATGTGGAATTCCTCTCTCAATCTGTCTGTGTCGTAATTCTTTACATCCTTTGGGTTTGATGCATTTCTGATTTCCATTTTACTTAAATCCTCCTTAATATATCTTCCATAAACCTCAATCTGCGATAAAGCCGCCCAGGAAAACGGGAGCTCCGCTTGTTTGAAGTTGGTTAAATGTATTTTTCTTGTTTTTTTAATTTCAGGTAACACTATTTCCTGTCCGTCTGCAGTTTTTTCAAAATTTGCAGTTTCTTTTGTTCCGTCATCAAAAGCAATGTCAACAGACTTCCAATATGTGTCGTGGGGAAAATCCGCCCTTAAATAGAACACGAATTTTTCAATCTCAACTTCCGCTCCGAAGTCCAGATAATATTCCAAATCTTCTCTTGCGCCCCCTGCCCAGGAATGATATGGATACTCTCCGTGCCCGTCGTTACGGCAGACGCCGTCTATGGCATTTCTTTCAAAGAAACAAACATCTTCACGGGTTACGAGATTTGCCCAGGCATGAGGATAATATTTCTTTTTCCCTCTCACATCATGGGAGTTAAGCGCAATATTTCTAAAACCATAGGCCTCATTTTCGTCCGCCTCTTTTACGCTGATTTTATGATTATACCCCGCAAAAGCCCTTTCATCATATCCTCGTTTAAGATTTCCCGTAGGGATTTCAAACTCAACCGACGATGAAGGGGAATAGATTATACTTTCCGCAAGAGTTTCATCAAGCTGAACCGAAATGAACTCCATATCTTTTTTATGTATAACAATCCTGTCGCCTTCATTATACTGTCCGTTATAAACACAGTCAATGCTCTGCCCCGAGGCTTCAAATATAACATTCTTGTCTTTGTTTAATATTTCAATTTTAAGCATATTGCCCTCCTTCCCTATTCTATATTTTAATTTTATCATATTGTTTTTGCGATTTTATTGTATTTTTGAGTGTTTTTCTTGCATTTCTTACCATAATGTGTTATAGTCATAAACAGGAGGGGATAAAGATGAACTGTTTTTTTGATACATGCACAGATGCCATAAATTTCGCAATAGAAACAAAAAGCTTTGGTGCTTTCTTCTCGCAAGAAAAAAACCAGAATCAAAATGTTCATATTCATGAGTGTTGTGAAATCTTTTTATGCATCGAAGGGGGCAGGACTTTTTTGATTGACGGAACTGTTTATGATATTGAAGACGGAGATTTGTTCATTATAAATCAATTTGAAGCTCATAAGGTTGTTCCTTTAGATAAGGGCAAGTTTTCAAGATATATTCTTCATGTTCATCCATCCTTTTTATACTCCGCCTCCTTTGGAGAGGTTAATCTTTCAGACTGCTTTTATTCATCAGGAAAGATAACAAAAATTTCCTTAACAAACGAAGAAAAAGAAAACTTTGTTTCCTTTTTTGAGGAGCTTAAGCTAAGTCGTTCATACGGCGATGAAACATATAAAAAGTTGCGTGTGGCGGAAATTTTGCTGGAAATAAACAGACTTTTTTCAATGCACAATCAAAACTCGCCTGCTAAGTCCAGCCACAAAACTATTCAACTTGCCGTTGACTATATAAACAAAAATTTCGACTCTCCAATCAATCTTGAAACAGTTGCAAGAAATGCCTTCATATCCCCAACTCAGCTTTCTCGTTTATTTAAGCAATACTGCGGAACGACCGTTGCAAAATATATTGTAAGCAAGCGCATAACCGAGGCAAAAAAACTTTTGTTAGAGGGGAAAAGCGTTACAGAAACAGCCTTTATGTGCGGTTTTAACGACTATGCCAACTTTATCCGAACCTTTAAAAAAGCCGTGGGAGTTTCCCCGGGAAAATATAAATCTGCGTAAAAAAGAAAAGCCTTGGATTGCCAAGGCTTTTTATTTTTATTAGTCTGTCATATTGTCGAAGTATCCTTGAACAAGGATAATCGGTGTTCCTTTATCTCCTGAACCGCTTGTAAGGTCGCAGAGAGAGCCGATTAAGTCAGTTAAACGGCGTGGGGTTGTTCCCTGAGACGCCATATTGCCGACAAGGTTGCTTCCCTTCTGCTTAATTGCATTTGAGATAGCCTCTTTAAGAGCATCCCCTTTAAGGTCTGCAAAGTCGTTATCTGCAAGATATTTAAGTTTAAGCTCGTTTGGTGTTCCCTCTAAGCCGTCTGTATAGGCAGGGGATACAACAGGGTCAGCAAGCTCCCAGATTTTACCTACCGGGTCTTTGAATGCGCCATCGCCATAAACCATAACCTCTATATGCTTTCCTGTTTTCTCTTTAAGCTGAGACTGGATATCCTTTACAAGTTCAAAACAATCCTGAGGGAAGAGCTTTACAGTATCTTCTGTTGATTTATTTGAGCCTAAAAGACCGTAAGCTTCGTTAAATCCGCTTCCGTCAACGGACTTTGTCAAAATATCGTCTAAACCGCAAACCACTTTTGCACCAGCATCGCGAAGTATTCTCTTTGTTCTTACGCGGGTATGAATATCGCAGTTTAAAACGCAGTCAGTATACTTTAAAATTGTTCTTGGGTCATTGGCGAAAACGATTTCAGCCTCCGCTCCGCAGGAACGGATTAAGTCGCCATAATATGTTACATAGTCAACGCCTGTGAAAGGATGAAGATTTTCGCCGAAAAGTTCTCTGTATTTCTCTTCGCTTAAAACATCGGAATAAGGATTAACTCCTGCCTCGTCAAGCTGGTCAAGGGAAATAAGAGCGTTTCCAACTTCATCGCTTGGGTAGTTAAGCATAAGAACTATCTTCTTTGCACCCTTTGCAATACCTTTTAAGCAAATGGCAAAACGGTTACGGCTTAAAATTGGGAAAATTACGCCGATTGTTTCTCCGCCAAGCTTTTCCTTAACATCTTTTGCAATAGCATCAACTGATGCATAATTACCCTGAGCACGGGCAACAACAGATTCAGTTACCGCAACAACATCCTTATTTCGAAGTTCAAACCCTTCGGAAGCAGCAGCCTCTATAACGCTGTCAACCACGATTTTTGCAAGATTGTCTCCCTCACGGATAATTGGGCAACGAACACCTCTTGAAACTGTTCCTATTTTTCTTTCCATAATTTTTTCCTCCACTCTATTGACTTTAATTTCTAATCCTATTATAATACAAATATACCTATTAGTAAAATAGATAAAACTTACAACTGTGATAAGGAGAGCTTATATGAAAACCAAACTGGATTATTATAAAGTTTTTTATGAGACCGCGCGCCATTCTTCTTTTTCAACGGCGGCGCAAAGTCTTTATATTTCTCAGTCGGCTATATCCCAGTGTATAAGCCAGCTTGAAGAAGATTTAGGCACCAAGCTTTTCATCCGTTCCCGCCGTGGGGTAACTCTTACAAAAGAGGGACTTTTATTATTCCAAAAAGTTGAAAGCGCAATCCAGACCATTGAACAGGGGGAAACTCTTTTAGCGCAGCTTAACCACTTAGAAAGCGGTTCTTTGATAATTGCCGCAGGGGATACCATAACCAGACATTTTCTTCTTCCTTATCTTGAAGAGTTTCATTCTCTTTACCCATCAGTCCGTATTGAAATGGCAAACTCTTATTCCTCCCGTATGCTCCAATTCGTTAAAGAGGGAAAAGCAGAGATTGCCTTTGTTAATTTGCCCGCAAAGGATGATGAATTATGCATAACTCCTTGTTTTGATATACACGATATTTTTGTATGCGGAAGCGATTATAAAGCAAAAAGCAAATATACCTGGGAGGAAATTGCAAAAGAGCCTCTTATGCTCCTTGAAACAAACTCATCCTCCCGTAAATATTTAGATGAAATATTTCTTTCAAAAAAGATTACCCTCAACCCCCAGGTTGAGCTTGCGGTTCACGACCTGCTTATTCAGTTTGCCACCATTCACCTTGGGGTGTCCTGTGTCATTAAAGAATTTTCCAAAGAAAATTTAGAAAAAGGAACAATAAAAGAGATAAATTTAACCCCTCCTGTGCCTTCCCGAAGCATTGGATATG
>JAFQRU010000030.1 GCA_017409915.1 Clostridia bacterium | reverse complement strand
TAGCCAGTTCATAATTCCTCCAAAGTTTTAGTCAAGATAGTCCTTGAGTTTTTTACTGCGGCTCGGGTGCCGAAGCTTTCTCAAAGCCTTTGCCTCAATCTGTCTTATTCTTTCTCTTGTTACATTGAATTCCTTACCAACTTCTTCAAGAGTTCTTGCTCTGCCGTCGTCAAGACCGAAGCGAAGTCTTAAAACCTTTTCCTCTCTTGCGGTCAATGTATTGATAACCTCAGAGAGCTGTTCTTTAAGAAGAGTAAAGGTTGCAGCCTCAGATGGAGCAGGAGCATCTTCGTCCTGAATAAAATCTCCTAAGTGGCTGTCTTCTTCTTCGCCGATTGGAGTTTCCAAAGATACAGGCTCCTGAGCAATCTTCATAATCTCGGACACCTTGTCAAGAGGCATATTGAGTTCCTTTGCGATTTCCTCTGGGGATGGGTCGCGGCCCAATTCCTGAACGAGCTGTCTTGTTACTCTTATAAGTTTATTAATAGTTTCAACCATATGAACAGGAATACGGATAGTTCTTGCCTGGTCCGCAATAGCACGGGTTATGGCCTGTCTTATCCACCAGGTTGCATAGGTACTGAACTTATAACCCTTTGTATAGTCGAACTTCTCAACCGCTTTAATAAGGCCCAGATTACCTTCCTGAATTAAGTCAAGGAAGAGCATGCCTCTACCCACATAGCGCTTTGCAATACTAACAACCAAACGGAGATTAGCCTCAGCAAGACGCTTTTTCGCATCAGCATCGCCCTCTGCCATTTTCTGAGCAAGTTCGGCTTCCTCAGCGCTTGAAAGGAGGTCAACCTTACCGATTTCTTTAAGATACATTCTGACAGGGTCGTCAATGCTTATGCTGTCCGGAACAGTTAAGTCCGCAAGCTCTTCTGCGGTTATTTCAAGGTCGTCTTCAATATCCTTGATTTCTTCCTCGAAGTTGCCTGTTATCTCGATGCCTTTCTTTTCAAGATATTCATAGATAAGGTCTATCTGCTCGCCGTCAAGTTCAAGCTCCTCGGTTTTTGCAGCAATCTCATCATAGGTAATTACACCGTTTTTCTTACCCATTTCCAAAAGTTCCTGAAGAATCTGCTTCTTAGAACTTTTAGTGGTTCCTTTTTCTTCTGCCATAGCTAAACTTCCTCCTACTGTTTCTTTGAGCTGAGCTGACGGAAATATTCCATAAGCCCCTCATCGTCATTTTTGTCAAGACTTTCTATCTTCTTGCTTTGCATATTTTCTTTGATTATTTCAAGGGGCAGCGTAATCGCTTCCTCCCTGCTCTCTACATTTTTGTCATCCGTAAGGATTTCGGAAACATCCCCAATCTCCTCACTTTCAAATTCGGACACAAACCGCGTTGCTTCAAACTTGCACCCTTCTTCGTGAAGAGCATAAAGCTTTTCGCACATCTTTTTATGTAGCTTCTCTGTCATATCCTCAGGGGAGACCTCATCTTTCACTCTGTCATAAACCTTCTTGTCGCAGATAAGGTTTAAGAAAAGTTTCTCTGCATCATAAAGCTGTCTTTCTTTTGGCGTCCTCTCCCGTCCGCCACGGCGGGTTTCGATGTTCCTCATTTCTTCCCGAAGAGCCGTTCTTTCTTCCTTGCCCTTGTCGGTTTTCCTAAGGTTCTGAATCTGCGCCATAAACTTCTGAGGACTTATATCAACTTTCTTGGCGATATCGTTAACATAAATCTCCATTTTCATAGGGTCTTTGATTTCTGCAAATATCTGAGCCGCTTCTCCAATAAAAGCTATTTTTTGTTCTATATCGTCAAAATTATATTTTTCCGCAGTTTTTCTTATTTTATACTCAATGAAGTTTTCCGCCTTATCAATAAGCCCCTGAAACATCTCAGGTCCATACTTATTAATATATTCATCAGGGTCCTTGGCTCCTGTCACGGTTAAAACCTTAACGGAAATTCCCTCGTCCATAAGGATTTTCCCTGCGGCGTGGACCGCCTTAACCCCTGCCTCGTCCGAGTCATAACAAAGGATAACTCTGTCTTTATACCGTTTTATTAATCTTGCCTGTTCGGGAGTAAAAGCTGTCCCCAATGACGCGGTTGCGTTATCAAACCCTGCCTGATGGAGAGATATAACATCCACATTTCCTTCCATAAGCAGAAATTCATCTTTTTTCGTATCCTTTGCAAAATTAAAGGCAAAAAGATTTTTGCTCTTGTTGTAAATAAGAGAACCGTTGGAGTTCATATATTTTGCTTTATCGTCAAAGATTGTTCTTCCCCCAAAGGCGATAACATTTCCATTTAAATCAAATACAGGAAACATAATTCTGCCACGAAATTTATCAAAATGTCCATCTTTATCATTATATATAAGCACTGCCTCTGCTGCTTCGGAAAGAGAGAAACCTTTTGTCTTTAAATAATTCCCCAATCCACTGCTTTGAGGAGCGTATCCGATGCCAAACTTTTTAATGGTTTCATTGGATATATTTCTTTTTCTTAAATACTCAAGAGCGACTGTGTTTTTCTTATCGCAAAGACATCTATAAAAATATTTAGCAGCTTCTTTATGAATGTCAAATAGCATTGACATCTTATCTCTCTTTGCCGCCTCTCGCCTTGCCTCATCAGGAGTTAACGCTTGAGGAGGCTGAATGCCTGCTCTATTAGCAAGAAAACTCAATGCATCTTTAAAGGCAAGATGCTCCATCGACATAATAAACTGGATAACCGTTCCCCCTGCTCCACAGCCGAAGCATTTAAAAAGTCTGTTCTGAGGGTCAACGGAGAGGGAAGGATTTTTTCTGTCGTTATGAATAGGGCAAAGCCCACGATATGTTCTTCCCGAGCGTTTTAATTTCGCATACATTGAAATGACTTCAACGATGTCGTTTCTATCAATAATTTCTTCTTTATATCGTTCATACTCTATGTCTGACATCGCCATAAAACGCCCCCCTTTTTCTTTACTTATTTTTATTTTTCGACCAAACTTTCAATTTTCCTTTTTAAATGTTCCAGGATTTCGGAACAAAATTTTTCTCAAAGGCAGAGATTGCATATCTGTCTGTCATCCCTGCTATGTAATCTATAATCTCCTGCTCGCTTTTGCCCTC
The DNA here is from genome assembly GCA_017409915.1 of Clostridia bacterium. Taxonomy (GTDB): domain Bacteria; phylum Bacillota; class Clostridia; order Monoglobales; family Monoglobaceae; genus SIG454. The sequence goes on along the minus strand of JAFQRU010000030.1, from coordinate 8,998 downwards.
CTTAGAATACATTTCATAGAGACTGTTGATAATATTTCGCACCTTTTCCTCATTCTCTAAGGCAGTCTTATTGAAATAGACATTTTCAAACATAAACTTTCTAAGGCCCATCATAGCCTCAAAGTTTTCCTCGTCCATTTTTATATCCCCTCCGTCGCTGCTCTCGACAAGGCTTGTTATCATATTATTTATTCTCTCTGACTGGCTGTTTCCAAAGCGGAGGGTAAATTCCTTTGGTACATTTTCATAATCTAAAATCCCCGCTCTTATAGCGTCGTCAATGTCGTGGTTTATATATGCAATTTTATCTGCAATGGCTACAATCCTACCCTCAGGAGTGTCCGCCTTTCTTCCTCCGCTGTGACAGAGGATTCCGTTTCGAACCTCTTCCGTTAAGTTAAGCTCTTCAATTATGTCCACCGTGCGAAGGCTTTGCTCGTTATGATGAAAGCCGTTCTTGCAAAAGCTGTCCAGCGCCCTTTCTCCGCTGTGGCCGAAAGGAGTGTGGCCTAAGTCGTGGCCTAAGGCGATTGCCTCGGTTAAGTCCTCGTTAAGCCGTAGGGCTCTCGCCGCCGTTCTTGCAATCTGCGCCACCTCTAAGGTATGAGTAAGGCGGGTCCTGTAATGGTCCCCCTCGGGAGCTAAGAAAACCTGAGTCTTATGTTTAAGGCGACGGAAAGACTTGGAATGGATAATCCTGTCTCTGTCCCTTTGAAACTCCGTTCTTAAATTGCAATAAGGTATAGCTTCTCGCCGCCCCTTTGTGTTTTTGCTCAGAGTCGCATAAGGGCTCAGAGTTTCCTCTTCTATTCTCTCGCTGACAAGTCTTGGACATTCCATAACTCTCGTCTCCTTTAATTTCCTCTTTTTGATAAATTTCCACGCTCTTTGCCAATTTCCTTTTTTTGTCTTGACAAGCTCTTTCCCTCGGTTTAAAATAAAGTTAATAATATATATAAGGAAGAAAAAATGAAATTACCCAAACTCACACCAAGACTTCAAAAAATTTATGATATTTTAACCCCTTGCGAAACGGTCTGCGACATCGGGACAGACCACGCCTATATTCCCGTTTGCCTTTGCCTGAACAATAAATGCAAAAAGGCGATTGCATCGGATATTAAAAAAGGGCCTGTGGAGAGGGCAAAGAAAACTGTTTCCCTCTATGGCGCCCAGACACAGGTTGAGGTTCGCCTGGGTGGCGGTCTTGAAACCGTTTCCGTTTGCGAAGCCGATGCAATCATAATCGCAGGAATGGGGGGCCTCTTAATCGCCCAGATTTTAGAGGAGTCCGAAAATATCGCAAAATCCGCAAAGGAGCTTATTCTCCAACCAATGACGGCAATTGCTGAGCTTCGGGAGTTTCTTAACAAAAACGGCTACACCATAAACGAAGAGCATATCGTCCGCGAGGAAGAAAAGCTTTATACCATTATGAAAGTCAGCGTCGGAAAGGATATTCCTTACACCGAAGCGGAGCTTTATCTTGGCAAAGCCGTTATAAAAAACGAGCATTATGAGGCATATAAAATTTCTCGCCTTAATAAAATAGACAAGCAGATTGCAGGGCTTGAACGCTCGCAAAATACTCAGCATAGAAGTCGGCTCAATAATCTTTTATCCTTAAAGGAGATGATTGAAAATGAAAATCAGTGATATCATTCGTGAAATGGAGAAAATTGCTCCCCTTTCTCTTGCGGAGAAGTGGGACAACCCCGGCTTTTTGCTTGGGGATGCGGAAAGAAATGTAAACAAGGTTTTTATCTGCCTTGAAATAAACTCCGAGACCTTAAAGCAGGCTCAGGAGTTCGGGGCAAATCTTATAATAACCCATCACCCCCTGATTTTTAAGCCTCTCTCTAAAATTACAGAGGCAGACCCGACAGGCCGTCTTGTTATCTCTTTAATCCAAAGCAACATAGCGGTTTACAGTATGCACACCAACTTCGACAAAGCTGACGGAGGAATGAACGACCTTCTTGCAAAAACCTTGGGCCTTGAAAATGTCAGGGCCTACACCGAAGAGGAATGCAAAGACGCTTTTGGTAACCCTCTTGAAAATATCGGCAGGGTTGGAAAATTAGAGCCGCCTATGAGCTTAGAAGATTTTACGGATTTTGTTAAAGCAACTCTTGATTGCCGGAACATAAAGGTTGTGGGATGCCCTAATGACGAAATTCACACCGTTGCTCTTTGCTCAGGCAGCGGCGGAGACCTTATGGAGTGTGCGCTCCACGCAGGGGCAGATGTTTATCTTACTGCCGACATAAGCCACCACGAAGCTCAGACAGCATCGGAAATCGGTCTTAATGTTATTGACGCAGGCCACTTTGAAACAGAGAACATAATCTGCGACTTTTTGGAGGAATATTTCGAGGACAACCTCCCCGAAATTCAAGTTAGAAAAGCAAAAGTAACATCATATTTCAATTAAAAAACCCGAGGCAAATGCCTCGGTTTTTTTACATTCTTTTTAAGGTTTCTAAAATGAGATTGTAGGTCCGCTCCGTTGACTTTATATAAAGTCTTTCGGAGAAGGTATGAATATCTTTCATATCAGGGCCTATTGAGATTGCCTCAAAGTCATCTATCTTCCCTGCGAAAACTCCGCATTCAAGGCCTGCGTGGATTGCCTCGATTTTAGGGTATTTCCCATATTGGTCTTTGAAAACCTCGGTCATTAAATCTCTCAGCGGAGAGTCAATGCGATATTCCCAGCCGGGATAGTTCCCGCTAAGCTCCATCTCTCCCCCAAGACTTTCCGTTATGGCAGAAAGTCGCTGGCAAAGCATTTCCTTTTGAGAATCAATACTGCTTCTTACCCCAAAATCTGCGACAACCTTATCTTCCTCTGTTGCCAGAATTCCAAGGTTAAGGGAAGTTTGCACAAGGCCCTCAATCTGATGACTCATCTCCATAACTCCGTTTGGAAAAATGCAAAGGGAGTTTATAATCCTATTTGTGCTTTCACTATCCATCGGGATTTCATCTTCCCCATTTTTATAGGAAACAAAAACTTCTCCGTCGGATGCGGCATATTCATTTTTGAAAATTTTATCCATTCTTTTGCAAACCGAGGATAAAACCGCCTCGTCTAAGGCGCAAACTTTTGCAACGGAGAATCTGGGAATTGCGTTATCTTTAAGACCGCCCTCTACGCTTATAAGAGAAACCTCCGTTTCCTCAGAAAGAGTTTTTAAAACTCTTCCCAAAAGGATGCTTGAATTGGCTCTTCCTTTGTCAATTTCCGCTCCCGAGTGTCCACCAATAAGTCCACCGACTTCTATAATATAGCTTTTTGCTTTTCTATCTTCTCTCTTTATAGGGAAAGTGCATTTTGCTCTTATTCCGCCTGCACAGCTTACCGTGAAAACGCCTTCCTCTTCGGAGTCGATGTTTATCATTCGCTTTCCTTTAAGGAGGGAAGCATCTATTTCCCCTGCACCAATAAGGCCAATCTCTTCATCAACGGTTATAACAGCCTCGATAGGTGGATGAGGAATGTCATCCGCATCTAAAATCGCCATTATCATTGCAAGGGCGATGCCGTTATCTGCCCCTAAGGTTGTCCCCTCGGCGAAAACAATCTCGCCGTCTGTTTTAAGATTAAGCCCCTCTTTCTCCATATTGAGCGTGCAATCAGGAGCTTTTTCGCAGACCATATCCATATGCCCCTGCAAGATTACAGGCGCACTGTTTTCTTTGCCCAAGCATCCGTCTTTTTTGATTATAACATTATTAACTTCGTCCTGATAATACCAAAGGCCCCTTTCTTTCGCAAAGGAGCAGAGCATATCGCTTATCTCTTTGGTATTCCCCGAACCGTGGGGAATAGCGCAAATCTTTTCAAAATATTCAAATACCTTTTCAGGTTTAAGTCCTTCTAAAACTGCCATACTTTTACTCCTAACACCAGCCGCCGTCGGCCTTGATTATTTCGCCTGTTATATACCCGCTTTCGTCACTGCATAAGAACGCAATTATGTTCCCCATATCGGTAATTGTTCCGATTCTTCCCAGAGGAATTTCGTTTTTTATCTCCTCTATATCATCTTTCCCCAAATGAGAATTCATATCCGTATCAATCATTCCTGGGGCAAGAGCGTTAACCCTTATTCTCGACGGGGCAAGCTCTTTTGCCATAGCTTTCGTAAAGCCGATTACCGCCGCCTTTGATGAAGAATAGACCGCCTCGCAAGAGCCTCCCACAATTCCCCATACGGAAGAGAGGTTAACTATGCTTCCCCTCTTGATGGAAATCATATGAGGAAGGACTGCCTTAGTGCAATTAAAGGTCCCGAAAACATTGACAGCGAAAACCTTGTCCCACTCCTCTTTGTCGGTCATATCAAAAGGGTTTTGCATAGGGGAAATTCCTGCGTTATTGACAAGGGCATCAACGCTTCCGAATTTCTCTATGGCAAACTCCACCATTTTCTGGCACGCCGAAAAATCCGACACATCTGCGCCGAAGATTTCCGCCTTTCCCCCAAGGGAAATTACTTCTCTGGCAACCGCCTCTGCCATAGCTTTGTTTTTGTTATAGTTTATAATAACATTTGCCCCCAATTCCCCAAGGGCAAGAGCCGCGCCTTTTCCGATTCCTCGGGATGCGCCTGTTATAATACAAGTTATCGCCATTTTATTTCTCTCCTTTAAAGGACAAAAAACGCTGTCTCCCATTTTGGAAACAGCGTCATTTTAAGCTTAAATTATTCAGCAGGAACTTCGTTAGCATCCTCAGCTGTTTCTGTTACCTGTGTCTCCTCTACAACAGGAGCTTCCTCAGGTCTTGTTGCAACATAGGCAAGAGAAATAGATGTAACGATGAACAAGATAGCTGCAACAGCTGTGAGCTTCTTTAAGAGAGCGTCAACTGTTCTGCCTTTGTTCTTACCGAAGAATGTTTCAGATCCACCAGCAACAGCACCGGAAAGACCAGCCTGCTTACCCTGTTGAAGAAGAACAACCGCAATTAAAACAACAGAAAAAATCAAGTGTAAAATAATCAATGTTAATTCCATAATAAACCTCCAAATATTTAAACAAATAATTAACAAAATTACATATTCTATATACTACCACATATTTCAATTTTTTTCAAGGGCTTTTTAAAACTTTTTGAAAAATTCTTCCTTATTCGCCTTTTTTAAGGCCTTATTCCGTAAAGCTGAACAATCTCAAAGTCAGGGCACTTTAAAAAATCTTTTGGAAGAACCATTCTTCCCCCGTTTCCGTCTATGTCTGCGCCCACCGCAAAATATGCCTGCCACACAAGATGAGAACAATGAGAATGGTTTATTTCCTCTTCGTCTGATTTATCCTTATCAATAATCCCCGCTAATGGGTTATAAGGCACTCCAACAAGCTTTTCCTTGGCATATTCCACCGCCCGCTCTGCCACTTCTTTATCCTTATGGCGAAGGACCGCAAAGGTTGGGTATATGCCCCAGGTGCTTACATTTGAGTAGCTCGAAAGCTCCCCTATTACCATATGTTCTAAGGTCGTTCCCCTTTTTTCATCTAAGACAAGCCCTGCGTGGCCGTGACGAAAGCCTAAGGAATGGGTGGTAAGGGAAACCAGAACATCCCCTTTTTCAAGAGGTACCTTTTTGAGCCTCTCCCCCGCTTTATGTTCATAGGCAACAATGGGAGCAAAAAGATATTCCATCTCATATTCACAAGGGGCAAAATACTGCTCCTGAAATTCATAGATCTCCTCTTTTTGTCCGCTTTCGATTAAAGAGTCAATTCCCCTTTTGGATAGTCCCGTCTGAGAGCGCAGAAAACTATAATCCCCCTCGCTAAGCTCCTCCTTTTGCAAAAGAGCGGAAATATCTTCCTTTTCCCACTCAGGCTCAAAGTATGCACCTCTCCCGCAGGAAACACACCAAAGGACCACAAGAAGAACAAAAATCAATATTAAAATTATCTTTTTATTTTTCATAAATCTGTTCATATTATTAGTATAACACCTTTTTCCTCTTTTCGCAACATCAGTATATTTTTTTAAAAAACCGACAATATAAATTAAAGAAAGGTGGGATAAAATTGACAGAGCTTTTTGGAAACGGCGTTTCAGGTGGCTATGCAATCGGCAGGATTTGTTTTATTGACTCTGCCTCTCCCAAAATCGAAAAACAAACTATCTCCGACACAAAGGCAGAGATTTTAAGACTTGAAGAGGGGTTTGAAACCGCCCTTGACCGTCTTGATTGTTTGTATCGGGATGCAATAAAAGAAGTTGGGCAGGCGGAAGCGGAAATTTTCAACATCCACAAAATGATGCTGGAAGATATTGACTACCGCAGTTTTGCAAAAAATATAATCATAACGGAGCGACTCTGCGCCGAATATGCAGTTTCGGTTACAAAGGAAAGATTCTCTGATATGTTTTCTTCAATGGAGGATACATATATGAAAGAGCGGGCAAAGGATGTCCGCGATGTATCCGACAGACTCATTTTAATCCTTTCCGGAAAGGAAGAAACCTCTCTTTCCTCTCTATCGGGAATAATCGCCGCAGACGACCTCTCTCCCAGCCAGACAATCTGCCTTGACAAAGGAAAGGTCAGCGCTTTCATAACCCAAAACGGCTCAAAAAATTCCCACACGGCAATTTTAGCCAGAGGAATGAACATTCCTGCCGTTTGTAACTTAGGAAGTTCCCTCTCTCGTGAATTTGACGGGGCGACGGCAATTGTTGACGGCAGGGCGGGTCGGGTTATAATAAACCCAACAGACGAGCTTATCCAAAAAACCGAGAGTCACATCAAAAAAGAGCGGGAAAGCCACGATTTGTTCAAAGCTCTCATAGGTCAACCAACAGTTACCACCGACGGAACGAAAATCAACCTCTTTTCAAACATAGGAGACCTTAGCGATATTGACAGCGTTTTGGAAAACGACAGCGAGGGCATCGGCCTTTTCCGCAGCGAATTTATATTTTTAGGAAGAAACACCGCTCCCACAGAGGCGGAGCAATTTGAGGTTTATAAAAAAGCGGCAGAAAAAATGAACGGGAAAAAGGTCATAATCAGGACCCTCGACATAGGCGCCGACAAAAAGGCGCCTTATCTTCCTTTGGAGAATGAAGAAAATCCTGCTATGGGACTTCGGGCAATCCGTTTCTGCCTTTTCCATCAGGACATTTTCAAAACTCAGCTTCGGGCAATTCTTCGCGCCTCGGCCTACGGAAACATCTCCATAATGTTTCCTATGATTATAAGCAAAAGCGAAATCGTTTCTGCAAAAAAACTTCTATACTCCGCTATGGCAGAGCTTGACGGCGAGGGAATCCCCTATAACAAAGACATTGAAATCGGCATAATGATTGAGACCCCGGCCGCCGCACTTCTCAGCGATATTCTGGCGGACGAAGTAGATTTTTTCAGCATCGGCACAAACGATTTAACCCAATATACTATCGCAGTTGACAGACAAAATAACGCCATAAGCGACCTTTGTGCAGAAAACCAAGGGGCTGTCTTAAAGCTTATCGCCATGACGGCATTTTCAGGGCGAAAAGCAGGCATCTGGGTCGGAGTCTGCGGAGAGATGGCGTCGGATACTTCCCTTACGGACTTTTTCATTAAATCGGGGATAAACGAGCTTTCCGTCTCCCCTCACAATACTCTGCGCCTTCGCAAAAAAATAAGAGAAATATAAAAAAGAGATGCTAAAAGCCTCTATATAGAGGCTTTTAGCATCTCTTTTAAGGGGATAGAGAAAAAGCTTTGGAATGGACAATCTGAGTCCGAAGCCGTATATAAATACTGCGAGAGGTGAAAGATTGTTCATAGCAAAAATACAAATCAGATTTGAAAAATCGAAAGATTTCGATTTTTCTTCATATTCGTTTTTGTTTTTCAGTATTTTTGTGATCCAGAGGTTTTTAACATCCCCTTGTTTATCTTCTTACGAATTTTAATATTCCTTTTTCATAAGTAAGTTCAGGCTCGCCCTCAATGAGTGGTCTGCCGTATTTTATGAATTCGTCCGTTATGCTCATATTGTCTTCCCCTATCATACTGTCGGGAACAACCTTTTCAAGATTTGCAATTTTAGATACGGGATAAGGAACAATCTCCATTTTATACGGCTCATCAGAAATTCGCTTAAAGCAAGGCATAAACCCTGTCTCGCCCTTTTCTGCAAATTCAACGCTCTTAACCCCTGCCTGATACGCTTCCTCTCTGTCGCACTCTGACGCCCCCTGGGAGAAGCATCTTTGGAGTGTGGAGAGCTCGATTGTTCTTGTCTTTATTTTAAGTTTTTCCGAGATTAAGTTTTCAACAATTCGTCCAACTCCGCCAAGAGCCGCGTGAGCAAACCCGTCATTTGCCTCTTTTAAAGAAAGACTCTCGCCGATATATTTGCCGTCCGCTCCTTTAATTCCCTCGGAAATTGCGATAATCGGAGCGATGCCCTTTTCTGCATTCTTTGAAACCTTTTCCAAAAACTTTTCAGGCTCGAAAACTCTTTCAGGGAGACAAATTATATCTGTCGCCAGAACATCCTCGTCGTTCCCAAGAGCTGCCGCCGCTGTAAGCCAGCCTGCATTTCTTCCCATAATCTCAAGAACGATAACGGACTTCATTTTATAAACCGCCGTATCCAGCGCAAGCTGACGGACTGTATTTGCAACAAACTTTGCCGCAGAGCCATAGCCTGGGGTGTGGTCGGTTATTGCAAGGTCATTATCTATGGTTTTTGGAACTCCGCAAATTCTCACCTCAGAGCCGATTTTTTCAGCGTATCGGCTGAGCTTGTCAACGGTGTCCATTGAGTCGTTCCCGCCGATATAGAAAAACGCACCGATGTTATATCTTTTGAAAATCCCGAAGATTTTTTCATAGGTTTCTTCATCGTCTCCCCGACAGTTTTAGGGGTAGCTCTTATAACAACTGTTTTAATCGCCAAGGTTTTGGGATGCCTTCTTCCTATGGGAGCAAAACTTCTCCACCTTGACCCTGCTTTAATGGCGGGTCCATTGGTT
>JAFQRU010000008.1 GCA_017409915.1 Clostridia bacterium | reverse complement strand
ATGTAAAACGTGACACCGTCGTGTTTTTAAGCCTTCAAATCATTTTACTTTTTAAAAGCTAAGGTTACTTTCTCATTGGACCTTACCTTCCTTTCCTTGATTTAATAGTAGCACATTTTAAAACCGATTTCAATTGGCAAAATATAAAAAGTGTAAGCAAAGTTTTTGGCTAATAGGGAGAAATTCGGCTTCGTCGACAAATTTTTCTTTACAAATGGAATAAAGCTGTGATATAATAAAAATGTTGGGGGCTTAAATTCCCCATACGAAAAGACTATCCATAGCGGATAGTCTTTTATTTTTATAAAGTTATTTTTCCGTTAAGTTTTATATCCTGGCTCGATGCGCCGATATAAATTTCATATTCGCCATTTTCAACTTCCCATTTTGTTTCATTATAAATTGCCAGGTCGGAAACAGGAAGAAGAATGGAAACGGTTTTTGTCTCGCCTGCTTTAATCTCGGTTTTGGAGAAAGCTTTGAGCTCCTTAATTGGTCGAACAAATGCGCTGTCCTTTTTACCGATATAGACCTGAGCGGTTTCCTTACCGTCCATATCCCCGATGTTTTTAATATCAAAGGAGATTTTTAAAGATTTGTCCTCGACTTTTGCGTTAAGGTTAGAATATTCAAAGCTTGTATAGGAAAGTCCGTGGCCGAATGGGAACCAGATTTCCTCAGGGTGTTTATCGTAATAACGATAGCCGATTTCAAAACCTTCCTTATATGTAATGGTGTCTTCGAGACCGATATGCTCAAAGTTCTCGCGGAGCTTACTTGGGAAAGTTTCGGAAAGCTTTCCGCTTGGGTTAACTTTGCCGAAAAGGATATCGGCAATTGCCTGACCGCCTGCTTCGCCACAGAGCCACATCTGGACGATTGCGCCCACCGATTTATCCCAGGCGTATGGGGTGTAGGCTGTACCTGTCTGCATAACAACTGCGACATTTTTGCAGTTTATGGCATAAGCTCTTATAATATCGTTTATGTAGTTTTCGAAGTAGAGAGTGTGTCGGTCGAGGCCTTCTGTTTCGGCGTTTGGGGAGCTTACAAAAAGCAATACCAAATCATCGTCGGTGCAATCCTTGATAAGCTTTTTGCCTCGAACTGTTGTTCCTGCAAGATTTGCTTTGTCAATCTCTGTATAGCAGTCTTGATAGATAATTTCAATATCGTCACCAGCTGCTTTTTTAATTTCTTCAAGCGGGGATGCAATTCTCTCGTCGGCTGTCCAGATGATTGAGCTTCCGCCGCCCATAATCTGTGGCTTTTCTGCCCATCCGCCCAAGACAAATATCTTTTTATATTTTTCCTTTGTAACAGGAAGAATGTTATTATCGTTTTTAAGAAGGGTTATAGCCTCTTTTGCAACCTTATATGAGTCCTGTTGCTGTTTTTCGCGGTCATATTTATCGGCACATTTCACGCTGTCTTTAAGGTGGAAGATAAATTCAAGAAGCTTTTCCAATGCCTCGTCAATCTTACTTTCGGTTATGTCGCCTTTTTCTATGCCTGCTTTAAGCTGGTCAGCTAAATTTTTATTTGAAGGCATTTGAAGGTTAAGACCTGCTTTGAAAGAAGCGACTGCGTCTTTAACTGCACCCCAGTCGGAGATTATTGCGCCCTCATAATTCCACTCGTTTCGGAGAATATCGAAAAGCTTTTTGTTCTGGGAACAATATTTGCCGAAAGCCTGGTTATATGCAGCCATAATGCTTGCAGGCTTACCCTTTTTAACTGCAATTTCAAAAGGTTTAAGATAAATCTCGTGGAGAGTTCTCTCGTCAACCTCGACATTTACAAGAGTTCTTGCAAATTCCTGATTGTTAAGGGCATAATGTTTAAGACAGGAGCCAACCCCCTGAGCTTCAAGACCTTTTATGTACCCGGCCCCCATTTCTCCGGAGAGGACGGGGTCCTCTGAAAAATATTCAAAGTTTCTTCCGCAAAGGGGAGAACGCTTTAAGTTTACCCCAGGGCCGAGAAGAACATCAACGCCCTGCGCAAGACATTCTCTTCCAAGGCTTGCCCCTGTTTCGTAGGCAAGAGTGAGATTCCAGGTTGAAGAAAGGGCGGATGCGGTAGGGTATGCCGTACTGCCGCCTTTTATGCTTTCGGGTGTGCCGGCAAGAGGTCTTACCCCGTGAGGTCCGTCAGCCATAACCATTTTCGGAATACCAAATTCCTCAAATTCCATAGTGTCAAGAAGACTGTAATAGGTGAGCATCTGTGCTTTTTGCTCAAAGGACATCTTTTTAATAATTCCCTTAATCATTTTGTGTTCCCCCAAATTTGAAAAGTTGTATTTTAAACACGTTTTCATAAGAATACCATATATTTCGAAACTTTTCAAGAGAAAAAAGGAGAATTTCTATAAATTTTCCTGAAAGAATTTCAAAAGGGCGTCCTTTGCCTCGTTTTCATCGCTTCCGTCTATTTTGATGGTTACTTTATCGTCGGTTTTAACCCCAAGGCCCATAACGGCGAACAGCTTTTTGGCGTCTGCCTCTTTGCCGTCCTTGGTTAAGGTTATCTGAGAAGCGAATTTCTCCGCGGTTTTAATTAAAAGTCCTGCGGGTCTTGCGTGAATGCCAAATTGGTCTTTGATTTCATAAGTAAACTCTGTCATCTTAATTTCCTCCCTTTGATATGCTTTTATTATTGGTTTTTTAAGAAGAAATATACAAAATAAAAACGACATTCGTTTAAAGAATGTCGTTTTGTTTATTATAATTTGTTTATGTCTGCCTCGGTTATGAGGTGGAAACCAGCTTTTTCCAGGGCCGTTTCGGCGGAATTATTATCCTCGACTCTTAAAACAACATATGCGTGTTTTTCTGTTCTGGCCATAAAAGCGTAAAGATATTCCACATTTATATCAGCCTCATCAAGAACATCCAGAGCAGAGGTAAGCTTGCCAGGGGCGTCGCCGATTTTAACGCCCACAACATCTACTGTCTTGATAAGATAGCCTTGCTCTGAGAGAACCCTTTCGGCTGTCTTATCGTCATTTACAATAAGACGGAGGATGCCGAAATCTTCTGTTTCTGCAATAGAAAGAGCTCTTAAATTCACATTGTTTTCAGCAAGGATGTCTGTGATTGAAACAATTGCCCCTTTTTTGTTTTGAACAAATATTGTTAACTGTTTAATAGCCATTTTAAAATCTCCTTTCTTTTAAACCAGCTTACGCTTGTCGATTACGCGAACAGCCTTGCCCTCGCTTCGAACGATGCTTTTTGGAGGAACAAGATGAACAGCAGGGTTGATTCCAAGCATAGTTTTCATAGCGTTTGCAAGGGATTTTTCCATTTTAAGAACATCGCCCACTTTGTCTGTGAATTGCTCAGGAGTCATTTCAACATGGACATCAAATGTGTCTGTGTTATTTGATCTGTCAACAATTATCTGATAGTTCGGCTGATAGCCCTCATTAAGGAGAACGGTTTCGATCTGGCTTGGGAAAACATTAACGCCTCTTATGATAAGCATATCATCTGTTCTGCCCATAGGCTTAGCCATTTTAATAAGAGTTCTTCCGCAGGAACATTTTTTACGGGAAAGAACACATATATCTCTTGTTCTGTATCTGAGGAGCGGGAATGCCTCTTTATCAAGAGCGGTGAAAACAAGTTCACCCTTTTCGCCCTCAGGAAGAACTTCTCCTGTGTCCGGGTCAATGATTTCTGCAAGGAAGTGGTCTTCGTTAATATGCATGCCTGTTTGTTCGCTGCATTCAAACGCAACCCCGGGCCCTGATGTTTCCGTAAGACCGTATATGTCATAAGCCTTGATTCCGAGAGTTTCTTCAATGTTTTTGCGCATTTCTTCTGTCCAGGGTTCTGCACCGAAGATACCTGCTTTAAGAGGAATATCCTCAGGTTTATATCCTTGTTCTTTTAAAGATTCGCCGATATATGCGGCATAAGAAGGAGTACAGCAAAGAATTGTTGCACCTAAGTCTTCCATAAACTGAATCTGACGGTCGGTGTTGCCGGACGACATAGGAAGAGTAAGACATCCAACCTTGTGGGAACCGCCGTGAAGTCCTGCGCCGCCTGTGAACAGCCCATAACCGTATGCAACCTGACATACATCTTCCTTTGTGCCGCCTGCTGCAACAATAGCGCGGGCACAGCAGTCTTCCCAAAGATCAACATCGTGCTGTGTATAGAAAGCAACCACGCGGCGTCCTGTTGTGCCTGAGGTAGACTGAATACGAACACATTCTTTAAGGGGTTTAGCAAGCAATCCGTAAGGATAAGCGTCTCTTAAATCCGCTTTTGTGAGGAATGGAAGCTTGTGCAAATCCTCGATTCCGTTGATGTCCTCAGGTTTAACACCTTTTTCATCCATAAGATTACGATAATATTCAACATTCTCGTAAACATGTTTTACCTGTTTTCTGAGCTTTTCCGATTGAAGCTTCTTCATATCGGAAGAAGGCATGGTTTCAATTTCTTTCTGATAGTAGTTCTGAGCCATCTTTCATCATCCTTCCTTTTAAAAAATTTTGTGAATTACGGAAGAAGCAACTTCTTGCTTTGGCTCACATATTCTGAATAAAAAAATACGCCCTCCGCAATCCTTTATAGGATACAGAGGACGAAAATATCATTTCCGTGGTACCACCTCAGTTCGTCGCCATCTCACGGTAGCGACCTTATCAGGTACTTATATACCTTAGTTCTGTGACGGGAACACCCGTTGCCTCCTACTTAAGACTGGTCTTGTTCAGTGCACTGCTAACAGAAGGAATTCGAGAAGGATGTCCCCATTGCCTCGCACCAACCGGCAACTCTCTCAAGGTTATCTCCAACCTACTAATTTCTGGTCTTCGCATTTATTAAAATGATTTTAACACGATGAAGTAAAAAAGTCAATACTTTTTTACAAATTAAAATAAAAACGACATCTTTTAAGGAGGTCGTTTTTGGTGGAGGGAGATGGATTCGAACCATCGAAGCGAGACGCAACAGATTTACAGTCTGCCCCCTTTGGCCACTCGGGAACCCCTCCATAAAATATGGAGCTGGTGATGGGACTCGAACCCGCAACCTGCTGATTACAAATCAGCTGCTCTGCCAATTGAGCTACACCAGCTTACCAACTATTTAATTTTCGGTCGATGCGACCGACAAATGATATAATACCATAAACTTGTCCTTTTGTCAACAGTTTTTCGCAAAAAAACTTTAAAAAATAAAAACAGTTCCAACGGCACTTTGGAACTGTTTTTATGGTTACTTAAAAATGCAGATTCTTTGCCCCCTATGTAGGGTCTCTCCATCTATATGATTATTTGAGAGAATGGTCTCGGGAGATACAAAAAAGTGCTTTGCGATGTCCCAGACAGACTCTCCCTCGTCGGCATAATAGATTACCGCAGGGGAGAAGGAAATAGGCTCACAGTCTTTGTCTTCGCATATTTCGTCAATGGTTTCCAGCCTTTTATTTGCAAGAATCATAGTGGTCAGAACCGGAATAAATCTGAGCTCGTAGCTTCGGTCGGAATTTATGTTATAGCCTATGCTGTCAAGCTCAATCTTTGCTTCACAGATTGAGTCTTCCTTAGCGCCGGGCATCAGAATACTCTGAGAGAAGGAGCATATATGGCTCATTCCTGATATAGGAGTTTCTTCCGAAGTTGATTCATATATAATATTGGAAAGAATTTCTCCCTCTATGTTGACCTTGCCGTCCTCTAAGGAGATGCCCGTGACCCTTGCCTCGCCGCTACAATCACAGATGCGGTGGATCGGGGGGAGATAGTCAGGGATAGAAACGGTTTCCTTATGGGCAATCTGAGTTACGCTTTTATCCATAAGACATTCTATCTCATAGCTGTTTTTGGAGAGGCAGACAGGAGCTTCCTCGGAAAAGGCGTCGGAGATTGCTTCCATTTCAACTGTATCGTTGGTTTTAAGAGTAGCGCAAATGAGAAGGTCAATGTTAAGAAGGCGTCCGTCATCTCCCATAGTTTCGCCCACATCGAAAGCAATGTCGCAGACACAAAGGGTGCCCTCGATATTTCCCTCAGGGAGAGAGATGCCCTCTAAGGTTTCGTTAAAGGGGAGAGTCTCCTCCAAAGTGCAGATTGCTCCATCCTCGGCGGTGTAGATAACACGGAGATCAAGGTCTCCTGAAATATTAACATTATCATCGTGACACTTTATGTCTATAAAGCCGGGCTTTGCGTCTATTTTGAGGACTTCACAGATGGAAGGCTTTCCTGACGAGATTTCAACTCTTTCCCTAAAACGGAAAAACTGTTCTTCCTCAGGAGATGAGGAGGAGAGCTTTAAGGGAGAATATTTTGCACGGAGACAGCAGTCTTCCTCTAAGCCGACAGGGATTGCTGCTTTGCATTTCCGACTGATTTTTGTGTCAATTCCAACTGCACATTTAATGTTTATCTTACGGCTGTTGACAATGGAATAATCAATTTCTTCGAGGTTTGCCTCTGCCCAGATATGCCCGGAGGGATCCGCTCCCTTGGCGTCTATTACAGTGCTGAAATCAAGCTTTGTGAAAATAGACTTTATTCCGCAACCTTCTGGGAGATAAATAACGGTCAGATGAATAACCCCCTGAACATAGGCTTT
The DNA here is from genome assembly GCA_017409915.1 of Clostridia bacterium. GTDB lineage: Bacteria > Bacillota > Clostridia > Monoglobales > Monoglobaceae > SIG454. The sequence continues at coordinate 7,567 of JAFQRU010000008.1, read as the reverse complement.
ATCTTGCTGAACGCTTTTCTGGGTTATAACTGCCTTCCCCGAGACCTGCAAAATTTTTGATACATCAGGCTTTGCGTCCGGGACGATTAAATCGCACTCCGCCTTGGTCTGTAAGTAGTCCGAACAGATTGTTTCTTTAATGGGCACCTCGTGTTTTTTAAGACTCGTATTCATATATCCTACCTCGTTTCGTCATATATTGTTTGGTATATATTTATGCCCTCCTAAGAGAAGATATGACCAAAATCAATCCAGTCGGACAAAAGGACATATAAAAGGGCGAGAACAAGGAAAAGGTCTTCTTTGCAGTCGCTGTCCAGAACCATAAGAATAAGGCCGATTATGAGGATGTCCTCCCCTGAAAGGGAGCCGAAAAACTTGTGGGTGTCGGAATTATAAATCTCTTTGGGGAGAAACTTCAAAGGGTTTTTAAATCCCTCTTTATTTTTATGTTCCTTGCCACTACCTTCAATCTGAGGACAAGGCGATGTCTTGTGAGGAGGATTTGGTGTTTTAGGCGGAGGGTAAGAAGCACTTTGACTTTGGGAGGGAGAGTTATTATATCTTATATACAAAGTATCACCCCCTTAAAAATCGTCCTTAAACAGAGAAATGATTTTAGACATATTCATAAGCTGAATCGCCTTGTCAACTTTCCCCTGTCTTTCTTCTTTTAGAAAAGGTTTAAGAGAGCGGAGGAGATTGGCTTTCTCGCTGTTATTATCTCCGCTCATAGAAAGAATTTTTTGCATCTTTAAAAGCATAGAAGGGTCAAACCCGCCCGAAGAGGAGCTTTGTTCTTCTTTGGAGCCACTTCCAAACATATCCATAATTCCCCCGAGCTGTGCGCGCCCTTCTTCGCTCTGAAACATTTCCTGTATTTTATTCACAGCTCCTTGAAAATCAAAGTTTTCCTCCATAATGAATGACTCCTTTACTGCCCGTTATTTTTGAAAAATTGAGAGAACTCGGGACTGCCTTTAACCTTATCAACATCAACATTTTTAAGCTTTTCTGAAAGCTCGTCGGGGCTTGTTGTTTTAAGAACATTCTTAACCTGTGCCATTTGTTCGTGGGTTAAAACTCCGCTTAATTTTAGAAGCCCTGCTTCAAGTTGTTCCGGCGTTAAAGAGCTTAACATTTTTTCGATATTCATAAAGGAAAAGTCCTCCCTGCATAATATTTTTTATCAATATATTATATGTATTTTCGCTAAAATAGTGACAAACAGAAAAAACTGTGTTATAATAATTTTTCAGGAGTGATTGATTTGAAAGCACTTATCCTTAGCGATTCTCACGGAGCGGTGGGGAATCTCATTGAGGCTTATGAAAACGAAAAAGATATTGATATGGTTATGTTTTTAGGGGATATGCACGGCGACATTGAGGAGTTTTCTCTTGCCTGCACGAGAGTTACGGTGGCAGAGGTTATCGGCAATAACGATTTCTTTGTAAAAAGTGTCCCTGAGGACAGAATTTTCACTTTCGGCGGAAAGAAAGTTTTCATGACCCACGGCCATAAATACGGCGTTAAATACTCCACTGCCGCCCTTTTAAAAAGAGCAAAAGAAGAAGGGGCAGATATTTGTCTCTACGGTCATACCCACAGCCGTGATTTAGAGGAAGAGGCGGGAGTTACAATAATCAATCCGGGCTGTGCAAGAAGAAGCTATGCAGTTTTAACTGTTGATAATAATATAAAGGTAGAATTTAAAGAATTTTAGGTAAGGCGGGGAAGTAAATGATTTTAGCTATCGATGTTGGTAATACAAATATAGTTGTTGCGCTTTTTGACGGAGCGGAGCTTAAAAACAGTTGGCGAATTTCAACGGATAAAAATAAGACCTCTGACGAAATCGGCATAACATTGTGCCAGCTTACAGAGCATAGCGGAATAGACATTTCGCAAATCGAGGATGTTATAATTTCCTCCGTTGTGCCACCTATTATGCACTCTCTCTGCAACGCAATAAGAAAGTATTTTAAACACGAGCCTATGGTGGTTGGCCCCGGGGTTAAAACAGGTCTTAACATCAAATATGATAACCCGAAAGAAGTGGGGGCAGACCGAATTGTAAACGCCGTTGCGGCTATTCATAAATACGGCAAGCCTCTTGTTCTGGTTGATTTCGGAACGGCTACAACTTTTTGTGCCATTGACGAAAAGGGAGACTATTTAGGAGGCGTTATTGCCCCCGGCGTAAATGTTTCAATGAATGCCCTATTTGAGAGAGCAGCAAAGCTCCCGAGAGTTGAAATTAAAAAGCCACAGACCGCAATCGGAAGAAACACCATTTCTTCAATGCAGTCAGGTGCAGTATACGGACAGGCAGGACAGGTTGACAGAATTGTTTCTAAAATCAAGGAAGAGCTTGGAACAAAAGACTGCAAGGTTATTGCGACAGGAGGACTTTCCGTTCTTATTGCTCCTGAAAGCGAAACCATAGATGTTGTTGATAAAACCTTGACTCTTGACGGCCTTCGTATAATCTATGAAATGAACAAGTAAAAGGTTGACTTTTTAAAAACTTTATTGTAAAATTAGGATTGTAACAGATTTGTAATATAATATTAACATAATTGCAACCAATCCTTTTGGAGCAAGGGGTGATATTTTGGCAGAAAATCGGGATAGACGAGACGAAAATAATGAGAGCGTGCCGACAGAATTCGGCAAGGCTATTTTTGATAGAGAGACTGAGAAACCCAGAAGCAGAAGGCGTATTTCCGACCGCGCTTTTATGGTGGATGAAAAGAGCCTTTATATGCATAATGTTAAAGGCCTTTGGAAAACTTTCAGACATTATATTGTTTCAGGGGCCATTGCCATAATATTTTTGATTATTGTCAGCGCATTTTTCAGCGCAAAAAATTATACCCTTGGTTATGAGGTAATAATAGACGGAAGTCTGGTTGGGTATATTGACGACACCAAGGTTGTTGAAGATGCCATAGAAGAAGCTGAAAAAGCGGTTAAAACTTTTGTTGGCGAGGATGAAACATATACTAAAAATCCTGAATATGTCCGTCGTCTTGTGGACAGAGACGAGTGTATGACAAAAGAGGATGTGTCAAAATATCTTCTTGACAACCTTGATTATATCGTTTCAAGCTATGGGATATATATTGACGGAGAGTTTGTAACTGCGGTTACCTCTGAAAAGATTGCCAAGAAAGTCAGAGAAGAATATTTAATCCGTTACAGCGGAGTTGAGATTACTGACGATACAGTTCTTGAAACCAAAGAGAAATATACATACAGCCTCGACTATGACCACGGGATAAACACTCTTTCTACCTTTGAAGAGGCAATAAGCATTCTCGCAGGGACGGACAGGGAGTTAGAAAAATATACCGTTGTAGCAGGGGACACTCTTTCGGGAATTGCCGAAAAGTTCGGCATGCGAAGCAGTGTTGAAATCGTTGCTTTAAACCCCAACCTTGCCAGCGGAGCGGTTATTCATATAGGGGACCAGATTATAATCGAAAAGGCGGTTCCGCTACTCTCGGTTATTGCAACCAAGACTGTTGAATATGAAGAAGCTGTACCTTTCGAAATCGAAAAGCAGGACGACCCCAATATCTATCAGGGAGAATACAGCATTGTTTCCAAAGGTATTGAGGGAAAGGTTAAAAACCTTGCCACAATCAAGACGGAAAACGGCATAGAAATAAGCCGAAATATATTATCATCGGAAGTTCTTTCCGAACCTGTTAAGGAAGTAAGACGGGTAGGAACAAAGGTGCCTCCGCAATTTTTAAGACCTGCAAGCGGATATCTTTCTTCAAGATACGGCTATCGCTGGGGAAGAAACCACAACGGAATTGATATTGCAGGAAGCTATGGCTCTGCCATTAAGGCGGCGGCAGCAGGAACGGTTACCTATTCGGGCTGGATGAGTGGATACGGTTATTATGTTGTAATAGACCACGGAAATGGCTTCCAGACTGCATACGGCCATAATTCACAGAACATTGTCTCCAAAGGCCAGAGAGTATCTCAGGGGCAGACAATTGCGAAAATGGGAAGCACGGGCCGAAGCACGGGAACTCATTTGCATTTTGAAATCAAGAAAAACGGTGTATATCAAAATCCATTAGGATATGTATCATATTAAGATATGAGGTGTAAATTATGGACAAAAAGATTTTAGTTGTTGACGACGAAAAACCGATAGTTGAAATACTTAAACTTAATCTTCAAAAAGAAAACTATGAGGTATATGAGGCTTATGACGGAGAAGAGGCTCTTCTTAAAGTAAAGACTGTTCAGCCGGATTTAATCCTCCTCGATGTTATGCTTCCTAAAATTGACGGGTTTACAGTTTGCCGTAAAATCCGCGAAACTTCCTCTGTTCCAATCCTTATGCTTACAGCAAGAGAGGAAGAGGTTGATAAGGTTTTGGGCCTTGAACTGGGGGCGGACGACTATATAACAAAGCCTTTTAGCGTAAGAGAGCTTATGGCGAGAATCAAGGCTAATATGCGCCGTGTTTCTCCTGAGGCGACAGAAGTTCAGGTTGAAAAGGATACTCTTGAAATCGGCAACTTCGTTCTCGACTTTAACAGATATGAGCTTTATAAAAACGGCAATTTAATCGACCTTACAATAAGAGAATTTGATTTGATCAAGCATCTCGCAAGCCAGCCAAACCGTATTTTTTCAAGACAAAAGCTCTTAGAGAGCGTTTGGGATTATGAATATTACGGCGATGTCAGAACTGTCGATGTAACAGTAAGAAGACTTCGCGAGAAGATTGAAGATGACCCATCAGCGCCTGTAAACATTATGACAAAGCGTGGCGTTGGGTACTATTTCCAGCCGTAATGATAGGGATTACAGTTATTGCCGTTGGCAAAATCAAAGAAAAGTTTATCCGTGAGGCGATTGCGGAATACGAAAAACGGCTGAAAAGATACTGCACTTTTGAAATAATCGAGGCAAAGGATGAACCAACCCCTGAAAACCCTTCGGAAAAGGAGAAAGAAATCGTTCTTTTAAAAGAAGGGGAGCGCATAGAGGAGAAAATCCCCAAGGGCGCCCTGGTGGTTACCCTTTGCGTAGAAGGAAAAGAAGAAACCTCGGAGGAATTTGCCCGATTTTTAGAAAAGACGGCAAGCGATGGGGTAAGCCATATTACCTTTATCATAGGAGGCTCTTTCGGGCTCTCTGAAAAGGTTAAGGCTCTTTCAAAAAAGAGGCTGAGCTTTTCTAAAATGACCTTCCCTCATCAGCTTATGCGCCTCATATTATCCGAACAGATTTACAGAGGTTTTACCATAAACGAGGGAAAAACTTATCATAAATAAAGAATAAAACACGGCCTTTCGGCGGTGCTCCTTAGGGAGGAATCGGTTTTGGCTTGTTATTTTCCGCTGATAGTGCGCAAAAAAATGCAGACATACGCCAGTATGCCTGCATTTTTTATGACTTCTCTGAGACGAAAAATATCTAACCCAAAACTGCTTCGCACCACAAAAACCTCAATTTTGAGTATAGAACAAGGAAAAAATTCAAAGAATCCTTGACGGATTGTGAGAATTTTTTCTGCGGTTATCTGCCAAAATTGTGATTTTTGGGCGGTTAATCCCTAAGGAACACCGCCGTTAAAAAAGGTCGTGTTTTTTATTTGGAAGGTATTGACTTTTTTTTATTTTTGTTATATCATAAAGAGTGAGAAAAAGTGTACATAAATCACAGCTAAATATTCATTTTTGTGATAGATAGGAGAGATACAAATGCATTTTGGTCAGGATATTGGAATTGACCTTGGAACTGCATCCGTTCTGGTGTATGTTAAGGGCAAGGGAATTGTGACTAAGGAGCCTTCCGTTGTTGCAATTGACAAAAACACCAATAAGCTTCACGCAGTAGGCGATGCGGCTCAAAGAATGCTTGGAAGGACTCCGGGAAACATCGTTGCAATCCGTCCTCTTCGTGATGGGGTTATTTCGGATTATAACACAACAGAGAGAATGGTTAAATACTTTTTAGGCCGCGTTTGCAAAAGGTCTTTCTTTAAACCGAGAGTTATAATCTGTGTTCCAAGCGGAGTTACAGAAGTTGAGGAAAGAGCGGTTATCGATGCCGGAATTCAGGCAGGTGCAGGAAGAGTTCATCTTATTGAAGAACCTATTGCCGCTGCAATCGGTTGCGGAATTGATATTGCCCAGCCTTACGGCTCTATGGTTGTTGATATGGGCGGCGGAACAACGGATGTTGCGGTTATTTCACTTGGTGGAATTGTTACAAGTCAGTCCATAAAGGTTGCCGGGGATAAATTCGATGAAGCAATCGTAAGATATATAAGAAAGAAATATAATGTTTTAATCGGTGAGAGAACAGCTGAAGAAATGAAAGTTAACATCGGCTGTGTTTACAGAAGAGAAGACCATCCCGTTATGGAAGTAAGAGGAAGAAGCTTAGTTACAGGCCTTCCAAAAACTTTATCTATATCTTCTGACGAAATGCTTGAAGCACTTGCTGAACCTGCTGAAAGTATCGTTATGGCGGTTAAAGCAGTTCTTGAAAAGACTCCACCGGAACTTATCGGAGACATAAGTTCAAGAGGTATCGTGCTTACAGGTGGCGGTGCTTTGGTTTACGGAATGGATAAAATTATTGAAGAACAGACAGGAATCAAGACATATGTTGCAGAGGATGCAGAGTCCTGCGTTGCTTTGGGAACAGGTAAAGCGCTTGATAATATCCATATTCTTCAAGGCTATAACGCAACAAAAAGAAGAAGAGGTTAATAAGCCTCTTGACAAAATTAACAAAATACTGTATAATTATAGTTCAGGTAAATTTGTAAATTATTAATCCAAATTTAAGGAGTGGTATAAAATGACTAAGAGAATTTTAGCGTTAGTTTTAGCGCTCACAATGGTTGTTTCTTTAACAACAGTTATGGTTGCTGGTGCGGCAGGTGGCGCAGGCGGCGGAGGCGGTATTGTTTTAGAACCGGCTGGCGTTGTTAAAACTTTAGTATTTCCTGCAAACATTTTAGTTAAAGAAGCAGGCGCTGAAGAATACGATGCAGATGACAGTATTACAATTACTGAAAGAACAGTAGGTAGCATCCCTGCATTTGACTTCAAGGCATATGTTGATACAGCGTTGCTTTTAGCTAATATCAACGAACAGCTTGATGGCGATTCAAGCCTTTTAGATGATGAGGTTACAGGTAGTGTTGTGTTAACTCTTGAAATCCCTGCAACTGTTACAGTAGATCCTGAAAAAGTTGTGGTTGCAACAAACGATCTTTTCACATACGAAAAAGAACTTGTTGGCAACGAACTTAAAGTAACACTTTCTGTAGTTGAAGAAAATAATACTGTTGCAGACCTTAAGGCTGCTGTGGAAACAAGTATTGTTGAAATCACTTGCACAGATGTTGAGGTTTCAGCTTTCGGAACATATGAAATTACAGGCTCAGCTGACGGTGCTCTCGATATTGGCGGATTACTCACAGTAGAATGTGTTCTTGACGGAATTGGCGAAGACAGTATTGCTGCAACAGTTACTGCAAGCAAAACAACAAGTGGCGGTGGTTCTGTTGACT
>JAFQRU010000007.1 GCA_017409915.1 Clostridia bacterium | reverse complement strand
GGACAGCTTCGGAAAAACCGTCTTGGGGAAAACTTGACTTAGAAAGGTGTGATAAAAATGAAAGCTTTTGCAATGGGAAAGTCCGACACGGGACTTGTGCGCGAGCTTAACGAAGACAGCTTTTTAATAAGCGGTTTTGAAAACGACTCACCCCACGGCTTTTGCATTCTGGCCGACGGAATGGGCGGTCATAACGCAGGCGAGGTTGCCAGCGCCATGGCAACAGAGATTGTTTCAAACGAGCTTCTTCACTCCGATATGCAAGGGGACGAGGAGAAAATCGTTGCCCAGATTATGGCGTCTCTTGACTATGCAAACAACGAAATTTATCATAAATCGGTTACGAATTCTCAAAACGCAGGAATGGGAACAACAGCCGTTGTTTTCTATCTTGACGGAGAAACTGCTTACATCGCAAACATAGGCGACAGCAGAGCATACTTAATCGAGAAAAACGGGATAACTCAGCTTACCTCTGACCACTCAATTGTTCAAAAGCTTGTTGAAAGCGGAGCGATTACCCCTGAGGAGGCAAGAAATCATCCTGAAAGAAATATTATAACAAAGGCTCTTGGAACTGAGCCAACCGAGGAATACGACATATATGAATTCGAAGTCAGAGAGGGAGACCGCATCCTCCTTTGCAGTGACGGTCTTACGGATATGCTCTATGACGAGGATATTAAAAATATTGTTTTAAGCCAACCAGACCCCGAAGAAGCCCTTACAGCATTAGTTGAAAAGGCTAAGGAAAACGGGGGCAGGGACAATATCACGGTTGTTCTTATCGGCATAAGCAAGGAGGATTAGTTATGAATTTAGTTGGACAACTTTTAGCAGGAAGATATGAAATTATTGAAGAAATCGGAAGCGGCGGAATGGCCGTTGTTTATAAAGCAAAGTGCCGTATACTAAACCGCTATGTTGCAATCAAGGTTCTTCGCACAGATCTTAAAGATGATGCAGAATTCTTGCGTCGCTTTAATATCGAGGCCCAGTCCGCGGCAAGTCTTACCCATCCGAACATCGTTTCCATTTATGATGTGGGAACAGAAGGGGACCTTCACTACATAGTTATGGAATTTGTTGAGGGGATTACTTTAAAGGAGTATATTGATAAAAATGTTCTCCTTAACTGGAAAGAGGCCTTAGACTACGCAATCCAGATTGCCAAAGGTCTTGAACAAGCCCACAAAAATTCTATTGTTCACAGAGATATAAAACCCCATAATATTATTATGACCTCTGAGGGAGTTCTTAAAATTACGGATTTCGGTATTGCAAGAGCAAGTATGCAGTCCACCGTTACAGCAGAAGACACCGCCATCGGCTCTGTTCACTATGTTTCTCCCGAGCAGGCCCGTGGAGGATATGTTGACGAGAGAAGCGATATTTATTCTTTGGGTATTGTTCTTTATGAGATGCTTACAGGCAAGGTGCCATTCGACAACGAAAGCCCTGTTTCAATCGCCATTATGCATCTTCAAACTCAGCCACAGCCTCCAAGAGACCTTAATATAAGTATTCCCAAGGCGGTTGAGGACATAGTTTTAAAGGCAATCCGCAAAGAAGTTGCCGAAAGATATGCAACCATTACGGAATTTAAAGAGGCTCTTGTTTTAGCTTCAAAGGGAGCTCCTATTCCTGCTCCTGAGCCTAAGCCAACAAGCCAGGATCTTGGGGAGACCACAGTCTTTACTCCAATCAAGGATATTCCTTTAAGTAAGGAGGAGCAACTTACACCTCCTGAAAAAATCAATACTTATGAAAACGCTCCCGATATTGAGCTTACAGATAATGATGAGGAGGAATTTGATATGCCGAAAAAAAAGCCTACTGACAAACAGAATGTTTTAGTTATCGTTGCGGCTCTCGCTGCGTCTCTTGCTATAATCATCTTTATTCTCAGCCTTTTCTGGGATTATATTTCACTCCTCTTCGGCGGCGGCGGAAAGACAGTTAAGATTCCGCAGTTTGTCAATATGACCTACGAAGAAGTTATGGATAAATATGAAGACAGCGAATATTTCCGTTTCTTAATCCCTGAATATGACGAGGATGAAAAAGAAGAAGACGGCCTTGTTTTAGCGCAAAGCCCGTCCCCTGATTCCAAGGTTAAGTATAACGAGGACAGAAAAATCGAAATAACCCTTACGGTAAACCGTCTTGAAAAAGAAAAGCCTTCCAAGGAAACCTTAGAAGACTATGTTGGAATGGATTACAAAAAGGTTAAGAAAGAGCTTGACCACCTTGATATAACCGTTAAGGTTAAATATGAATTCCACGACGACTATGAAGAGGATTTCATTATTTCTCAGAGCGTAAAAGAAGGCACACTTATAAGCGACATTGATGTTCTTACTCTTACAATAAGCAAGGGTCAGGAAAAGACAGAGAGTGAGGATAAGCCTTCTGAAAATGACGAGCCTTCTGAAAACGACAAGCCAAATAACAATGACGAGCCTCAGGCGACTAATCGTAAGCGCTTCACTGTTTATGGCCCAACGGATAAAGCCAGCGCCGAAGTCAGCATTAAGGTAAACGGAAAAGAAATCAAAAAGCTCACTCTCGCTAAGGGCGCAAGTGATGTTGTTACAATCCAGAGCTCACAGCCATCCGTTAATGTTGAAGTTTTCCACGACGGAATTCTAGTTGTAAAGCAGACAGTTAATATGGAATAATATGGAATTTATTAAAGGAACTATCATTAAAGGAATCGGCGGTTTTTAATATGTTAAGACCGACGATGAGATAATCGAGTGCAAAGCGCGGGGGATTTTCCGCAAGGAGAACATAACTCCTCTTGTTGGGGATATGGTTATGGTTTCTACTGAGGATAAAAAGACAGGAGTTATTGACGAAATTCTTCCGAGAACCTCCTCTCTCATCCGTCCTCCTGTTGCCAATGTTTCGCAGGTTGCCGTTGTTTTCGCAACAGAGAACCCAAGGCCAAACCTTTTAATCATTGATAAATTCATTGCCGCTTGCGAAGAGAGCGGACTTGAAATTCTTATTTGCATTAACAAAACCGACTTGAATGCGGGTAAAGAATATGAGGAAATTTATCAAAGGGCAGGCTTTGAGGTTATCCCTTTAAGCGCAACAGAAAAAATAAATATCAAAACCCTTAAAGATAAGCTTAAAGACAAGATAACTGTCTTTGCAGGGAACTCGGGCGTTGGAAAGTCAAGCCTTTTAAACTCTGTTTTCGGCGAGGAATTCTTCCGGACAGGCGAGGTCAGCGAAAAGGTTGAGCGTGGCAGACATACCACTCGTCACAGCGAGCTTCTTCCTCTCCCCTTTGGCGGATATATAATCGACACCCCTGGCTTTTCATCCTTTGATATTGCCAAGATTCCCCCTGAGGATTTGCATCTTTATTTCAGAGACTTTGCTCTCTTTGATACACGGTGCAAATTCCCTGATTGCAGTCACACAGTTGAAAAAGGTTGCTCTGTTTTAGAGGCTCTCCAAAAGGGCGAAATAGAAAAAACAAGGCACGAGAATTATACTTATTTATATAACGAGCTTAAAAATATAAAGAAATGGTGATAACGCGAAAGTTCCTTTCCCGTTATCGCCTCCGGCGGATTTAATTGCCCGTGCGAAATTTTCTTCGCGTTTGCTCAGAAACGCACATGGGCGTAAAAATCTCTTATCATTCCTTGCCATACGGATAAGAGAGTTTAAATTACTACTTGTGCCGATGTATGGCGGCGGAATGGAGATTTTTATGAGAGAAATAATTATTGCGCCGTCAATTCTTGCGGCAGATATTGCAAACCTGGGCAGAGATGTTAAGCTTTCCGAAGAAGCAGGGGCGAAATACCTCCACATTGACATTATGGACGGTCATTTTGTTCCAAATATAAGCTATGGGCCTGATGTTGTAAAGGCGCTTCGCCCTCTTTCAAATCAGGTTTTCGATGTGCATCTTATGATAAGCGACCCCCTCTTTTATGCAGAGCGCTTTGCAAAAGCAGGGGCGGACATTATAACAGTTCACTGCGAAACTGTTTCTGACTACAAAGATACCGCAGACGCCCTTCACGCTCTCGGGGTTAAAGCAGGGATAAGCGTTAAACCAAAGACCCCTGCCTCGGAAATAATTGATGCGGTTAAATACTATGACTTAATCCTTGTTATGACAGTTGAGCCAGGCTTTGGAGGGCAAAGCTACATAGAAGAAATGAATGAAAAAATCGCCCTTTTAAGAGAGGCGATTGATAAAACAGGAAAAGACATTGACCTTGAAGTTGACGGCGGAATCGGGCCGAAAAATATTCATATGCCCCTTAAAGCAGGTGCAAATGTTATTGTTGCAGGCTCTGCCGTTTTCAAAGCGGAAAAACCGGCACAGGTTATTGCCGAAATGAAGGAAACCAAGATTTAAAAGTATAGCTTATAAATATAAAAATTCAATACCACAAAAAGAGGAATTAAAATTTGAAATTTCCTCTTTTTTGTTTTGTGGCGAAAGGCGGTCATTCCTAAAAACGCACCGACCCCGCCCATAAAAAAGGCGCAGGAGAGCAAAGCTTTCTCGCTTATCCTCCATTCATTTTTTATGCTTCTTCTCTTGTCAATTCCGTAAAGAGAGAAAACAATTAAATTCCAGACTAAAAGTAAAATATCCATCTTTCTCCTAAAACAAGGGACTGCTTTTGCAGTCCCTTGTTTCTTATAAAATACCTAATTTTTCTTTGCAGTTTAAAATCCTTATAACGCTTTCGTTTATGCGCTCTTCGGAAATCTTTCCGCTCTTAACCGCCGTGAAAAGCGCCTCGTGAGCAATCTCTAAGCTGTTTGGCATATAGAGCATATCAACGCCGGCTAGAACTGCCTCAACCGCTGCATCCGCTGAGGTGTGGGAATTTAACACCGCACCCTCGTTAAGAGGACTTGTTATAATAACTCCGCCATAGCCCATTTCCTCTCTCAAAAGGTTTGTTACAATCTTTTCAGAGAAGGTTGCAGGCTTGTCTGCATCAATTTCAGGAACTCTGATGTGACCAATCATAACGAAATCAGCGCCACCGTCAATTCCCGCTTTAAACGGAGCCAGATCAACACTCTTTATTTCGCTGAGT
>JAFQRU010000006.1 GCA_017409915.1 Clostridia bacterium | reverse complement strand
TATTTCCTTTATTTCTTTTTCCGTATCCGTTAAAAGTCTTTGGGCAATCAGCAGTCTTATTCTTTTAAGATGCTGGCGGAAACCTTCGCCGAAGGCACTTTTGATCATTCTCTCCGTTTGCTTTTCGCTTAAATAAAGACTTTTGGAAAGTTCGTCGAGGCTTATATCCTCTTTGTAATGCTCATTAAAATATTCTTCAATCATAAAAGCTCGTGTATCGTATTCGCTGGCGTTTCTTTCATAATCATTGCCTTCACTTTTTTCCTCTTCAAATACGGCAAATATTTCAGAAAAAAGCAAAATAAGCTCCGCTTTTATTATATCTTCTGCTACGATGGATTCAGAGTATATATTGGCGGCAATTTTAGTAAGACATTCCCCAAGCTGATTATTCTGATAAAATGGGGTTATATTATTTGTCCCTTTAAGTTTTTCTCTTACAAGTTTTTCGTAATCCGCACCGCTTTTCTTTTTATTACCTTCAATAAAGAATGTGAAGCTCATAACAGCTGTGTCTTCCCCTTGGGGAATAAGGCTGTGAAAAGTTTCGGGGGCAATAAGAACGGAGTCCTTTTCCTCAAAAATTACAGAATCGTTTTCCGTTTTAAGCATAGCGCTTCCCCGCATAAAAAACAAAAATTCAAATGCGGCGTGATTATGCATAGGAGATTTCGGGAATTTTTCGCCGTGATAAAAGCCTGTTATAACTGCCTTAATCGTAATATTCCCCATTCCTACCTTAAAAACTGAAAACATTCGCATACTGTCCCCTCCTTCCTTTAAACTAACAAACTGTCCAAAGCAGTGTAATTTTTGTTAGTTTTATTTGTTTACTTTTGGGCTTTGTGATTAGTATAATATAATCATAAAGAAATGTCAAGAAAATCTATTCTATGGAGGTTTTATACTATGTCAAAAGCACAAGAACTTTATGCACACGCAAGAGAGATAATCCCCGGCGGAGTACAGCTTTTATCCAAGCGTCCTGAGCAGTTTGCTCCAGGGCAGTGGCCATCTTACTTTACTAAGGCTAAGGGCTGTGAAGTCTGGGATTATGACGGAAAACACTATTACGATATGACTACAAACGGAATCGGTGCTTGTCTTTTAGGCTACGCTGACCCTGATGTTAACAAGGCTGTTATTAACAGAATCAAAAACGGCGCTATGTCAACCCTCAACCCACCTGAAGAAGTTGAGCTTGCGGACAAGCTTTGCGAAATTCATCCTTGGGCTTCTTCTGTTCGTTTTGCAAGAACAGGCGGAGAAAGCTGTGCTGTTGCTGTTCGTATTGCCCGTGCAACAACAAAGCGCGATATGATTGCAATCTGCGGTTACCACGGTTGGAGCGACTGGTATCTTGCGTCCAACTTAAATTCAGACGGCTCACTTGATGACCTTCTTCTCCCTGGTCTTAAACCAGCAGGTGTTCCTCAGGCACTCAGAAACTCTGCGGTTACCTTCCATTATGATAACAAAGAAGAATTCGATGAAATCATCAAAAACTATGGCGACAGATTAGCTTGTGTTATTATGGAACCTGTTCGTAATTATCTCCCTGAGGATAACTTCTTAGAATATGTTCGCGACGGAATTCATAAGGCAGGCGGACTTCTTATTTTCGACGAAATCACAATCGGTTGGAGATTAACACTCGGTGGTTCTCATAAACTTATCGGAGTTAATCCTGATATTGCCGTATTTGCAAAAGCTCTCGGAAACGGCCATCCAATCGGCGCTATAATCGGCACAAAAGAGGCTATGGACGGCGCAGAAGATTCCTTTATCAGCAGTACATACTGGACAGAGAGCGTTGGCCCTGTTGCCGCTCTTGCAACAATCAAGAAGTGCGAAGAAACAAGAATCTGGGAGCACACAGAAAAAATGGGTAAGAGACTTATTGACGCTTGGAACACTCTTGCTAAAAAGCACGATATTCCGGCAGAAGCAGGCGGTATGCCTTGTCTTGCTCACATTACATACACAAAATATCCTCTTGAACTTAAAACATTATATACTGTTCTTATGCTTAAAGAAGGATTCTTAGGAAACAACGGATTCTATCCAACTCTTGCTCATACAGATAAGATTATGGCTAAATACGAAAAGGCTATTGACAGAGTATTTGCAAAGATGAGCGAAGTTCTTAAAAAGGACGACTATAATGCCCTTTTAGAAGCAATCGGCGGACCTGTTTGCCAAAGCGGATTTGCTCGTTTGCTTAAATAATAATATACCCCGAAAAAGCGGAAATCCAAAGGATTTCCGCTTTTTCTTTTGCCCTAAAACCATAGATTGCCACCTCCCTTTTCTTTATATATTAATGGATTATTATTGGTCTTAAAATTTGAGAGGGAAAAGACGGATAATAATTCCAAACTTTGGAGGTGATTTAAATCAAAACCATAAAAGTATTTTATGAAAATTCCAGAATTAAAAACATTGTTGACTCCGCCTCATATTATGAGCAGGAGAACAACTCTCTCAGGATTGATGCATCAATCCTGGCAGGGGAAAACCAAAAGGTCAGGGCCTATATCAAGGCATCAAACGGAAACTCATCAGTAACCGATGAGCTTCCTGCTATTGATGGCTTATACTCCCTTAAAATTGAAGATACCTATATGGCTGAGGGTGAACTCTTGGTAGGGTTTGAGCTATATGACGCTCTCGGCTATATTGAAAGGCTTGACCCGCTCAAAATTCACATTGACTCTTTTATTTCTCTTGGGGGAGAAAATGAGCCGAATGTCTATGTTGTTACAGCCTCCGTAGGAGAGGTTAAAACCCTTACTCCGGGAAAAAGCGCCTATGTTAAAAATACAGGCACAAGCCGTGATCTTGTTTTAGAATTCGGCATTCCCAAAGGGGAAAAAGGAGCCAAGGGAGATAGAGGAGATAAAGGCGATGCTCCGATTAAAGGAGTGGACTATTACACCGCCGAGGAGCGACAGGAAGTCCTTTTAGAATTTGAAAATGAAATCAGAGAGGTTTCATATAATGCAACAAGAGATAAAGCGGACAGCTTAAATATTACAACTGAAATTTTAAAATCAGGTGTAATAAACGACAGCAGTAAAAGTCCTCTTGTCAGATTAAGTATTTATGGCGAAAGCTCACAGGAGGATAATGCTTTCCCTTCTTCTCCCGTTGATATAGTAAGCATTGAAAATCCTGCCATTATGATTGGGGATACTTCACTTACAATCCCTTACACTCTCAGAGGTCTTAAAAATAAATCCGGTGTTTTTGAAGCCCGTGACGAAATAGTTATAGAAAATAACACCGTAAAGTTTATTAAAAGATGCGAGAAATATATCGTATCTGATGCTCAGGTATTTGGTTTTCACGGGGAAACCGCAAAAGGTCTTTATCGAAGTAGTTTCATTTTAAATACTCTGAGATCAGGCAAGCAATCAGCAGGATATATAAATATCCTTCCCGCTAACAAGCACGGCTGGGATACCTGGATTTCTGAAACTATACAAATTGGCCAGCTTAATAATGTTATTTATTTTATTACCCAAAATGAATATTCAGCATCAAAGGATTTATATAACTATCTTTCAAATAATGGCGAAAATGAAGTCTATATTATTTATCAGCTTGCAGAGCCGATTGTAACTGATATAACAGAAACCGAATGTGGAAAAGCTTTGCTTTCTCTTGAAACATCCTACCCGAATACAGAATTTTCTTGTCCTGCTGACCTTAAAATAACATACAGAGCAGACACAACTAATGCATACTACAATACAAAAAGCGAGCTTGACACATTAAAGCAAGCTATAATCAATTTAGGAGGTACCATCTAATGTTTAATTTTTCAGATTGGCTTAAAGCAGGAATAATTGACGGCTATAAAAAGGGGCTTACTCCTTTTTCAAAGGTTACTGAAATAACAGCAACTTATTACTCCAAAGGCTTGATTTCGGAAGAACAGGCCCACGAAATTATGCTTGCTTGTCCTATTGAAGAATAAATAAAAAGACCGGTTTTAAACCGGTCTTTTTTTATATTAATCCTATTTCATTTAAAAGTTCCTGGGTTTTTGCAATTTTTGCCTCAGAGTTTTTATTCCCTGCATTATATTCAGCAGTAACTCTTCTAAGCGTTCCTTTTTTAAGGGTGCTTCCCCATCTTGCAATATGGAAAAGCGGTGTCAAAAGCTTATGTTTTTTCAAGACAGGGTATCTTATAACCATTTTGTCATAAGGCATTATAATTCTACTCAGAAGATTCTTCTTTCTTCCCCCTGCAACTGTCTGTTCAACACTTGCTCTGTTTTCATAGTTTCCGTAAAGTCCTCCAAAGAGAATGAATTCCTCCATTTTCTTTGTTATATCTGTATGTGTTTTGCCTTCAAACCAAGTCTTCGAAAGTTCCATAACTTTACCTGCAAAAACTTCAATCTGCGCCTCTTGGCAGAGATTTTTAAGCCCTTTTTCGTCTATTTTGAGCTTTTCTTGAATAAGCCACACATCAAGGATAGTTCTTATTCCGCATCCGCCTTTTTTAAAGTGGTAGGCTATATGAGATAAAAGATAGAAAAGTAAAAATTCATTACTGAGCTCATATTCAAAGTCTTCTTTTAAAGTAGCATTCTCCCAGACTTTATCCAAAACCCTATCAAGATTTTCCATATTCTCTTTAATTGAAAAATGAAGTTCCAGCGGCGCGCTTCCCTTTTTATAAAGGGAAATGTCGTGGAAGTTTTTCTTATCAGCCTGCCATTTCTCTTTTTCAAAAAGGGCTATGGCTTTATCCAAATCTTCTTCCTTTACTAAAATGTCAATGTCTGCGCTTGTCCGCATCCAATTTTCAGGATAAAGGTCCCTGATTACCGCCCCTTTTAAAGGGATAAAAGGAATTTCGCCTTTTGAAAGAGTTTCCTTAATGCTTTTAAGATGAAGGCTTATGCTCTCACTTCTAAAAATTGAGAGCACTTTTTGTTGCCTGAGTTCCTTTGAAATTTCAACGCCGATTTTCATTAGGGCATCAGATACCAGATGAGATAAATCGTGAGCCTTCGAGAGCTCAAAAAGTTTAAGGAGCGTCTCATTATCAATGCTCTTTATATCTTCGCCAATGCTTTCGCCATTTATTTCATAGCGAAGCAGAGAGAATAATATATCGCTCGCATTCATAATATCGCTCCTTTCTTTTTAGTCTTTACGCCAAACCATTTTATCAACAATTCCTGTATAAGACTGAATTATTTTAACAACCTTTGTTGAAACATTTTCGTCAATATAATCTGGAACTGGGATGCCAAAATCTCCGTCCTGATTTGCTGTTATTGCTGTGTCAACCGCTTGGAGAAGTGACTTTTCGTCAATCCCCGCAAGGACAAAGCAAGCCTTATCAAGTGCCTCAGGGCGTTCTGTTGAAGTTCTTATGCAAACAGCAGGGAATGGCTTTCCTACGCTTGTAAAGTAGCTTGATTCTTCAGGGAGTGTTCCGCTGTCGGAAATTACAGCAAAGGCGTTAACCTGCAAACAGTTATAATCGTGGAAGCCAAGTGGCTCGTGTCTTATAACTCTCTTGTCAAGCTCAAATCCGCTTTCTTCAAGGCGTTTCTTACTTCTTGGGTGGCAAGAATATAAAATCGGCATGTCGTATTTTTCTGCGATTTTATTTATTGCACCAAAGAGGGACATAAAGTTCTTCTCTGTATCGATATTCTCTTCTCTGTGAGCAGAAAGGAGAATATATTTGCCTTTTTCAAGGCCTAATTTTTTATGAATATCGCTTGCTTCAATTTCTTTAAGGTTATTATGAAGCACCTCTGCCATAGGAGAGCCTGTTACATAAGTTCTCTCTTTTGGAAGTCCGCAATCAGCAAGATAGCGTCTTGCGTGCTCAGAGTATGCCATATTAACATCAGAGATAATATCAACAATTCTTCTGTTTGTTTCTTCAGGGAGGCACTCGTCTTTACAACGATTTCCCGCCTCCATATGGAAAATCGGAATATG